>JBBTYU010000107.1:0-8570 GCA_038061675.1 Patescibacteria group bacterium
TCTTTAAAGTTCTTAGTTAATTCCATTATTTTTTTAAATAATATTTTCAGTGCTGTCAGTTTTTTCCTTAACTACTTCTTCATCTCCAAAATCTTTTCCTAAGCTTTTTTGTAAGGCTCTTTTTAAATCGGCTATATCCACCTTTTTCTTGCTTGTCCTGAGCGGGGTCGAAGGGCTTGTCCTGACTTGCCCTGAGCCTGGTCGAAGGGGCTTGCCGAAGGATTCCGGTCTGTCAAAATGCTCTGACTGTCCCTCTTTTGCCGTCCCAGCCACAATTTCAGAAAGAGATGGCCCGTCCGCCGTAGTTTTGCTGTGTTTGTCTAAAACCTTATGCGAAGAAGGAGCGGAAGATGGTATTGGCTTCAAAATCTCCGATAAACGATGTTCATCTTTATGGAGCATTCTATCTTCTGACATTCTAGCTCCGGTCACTGTCCACTCTTCAGCAATTTTTTCTTCAACTGAAATCCTGGGGGTGCTATAAAGCCTTCTGCTATTTTCTATAAGTACATCTTTATAATTCTCTTCTGGTAATGCCGGCGGCGGAATAGTTTTGGCAGAAAAAGGCCTGGAAGCTACGCCATCGATCATAAGCTTTATATAAAAATTATATTTTGGAAGATTAACAAGATCGTTAAGCATAAAATCCGGCTGAAACTCTTTTTCTAAAAATTCCGCATCTTCGGCGCCAACTCTAAAAGATATCATCGTGCCAACGTTGCCGAAAATAGCATCTCGCATTTTTGTACTATCCCCCGTAATTAACTGCCGAACATATTGATGGGCTATAATAAGGCACAAATGATATTTTCTAGCCTCAGACAAAATCGTTGCAAAAGAATCTGTGGCGAAATTTTGAAATTCATCAACGTAAAGATAAAAATCTTTTCTATCCTCTTCTGGTATATTCATACGACTCATAGCGGCTAACTGAATCTTGCTGATGATCATAGCGCCTAGTAAATTTGAGTTGTCTTCCCCTATTCCACCCTTTGATAAATTTACTATTAAAATTTTACCCTCATCCATAATTTTTCTCATATCAATAGACGAATGAGCTTGGCCTAAAATATTTCTGATAAGCGGATTAGTGACAAATTGGCCGACTTTATTTTGAATAGCGGCCGTGGCTTCTGTTTCAAATTTTTGGCTGTATTTAGCGAATTCATTGACCCAAAAACCCTTAACAACCGGGTCATTAAGGCTATCAACTACTTTCTTGCGATAATCCTTGTCGGACAGCATGCGCATAATTCCGAGAAGTGTTGAACCGGGATATTCGAGAAGAGCCAAAAGAGTATTATTCAAAATATATTCCATTCTTGCAGACCACATATCAACCCAGATCTTCTTGAAAACGCCCATGATACCCGAAGCTACAAGATGCCTGTATTCAGAACCTATTTGCTCTAAAGGATTAAAAGCTATCGGAAAATTGATATCTTGAGGATTAAAATAGATAACATCATTAACCCTGTGTTCTGGAATAAATTTTAAAATTTTCTCAGCAACGTCGCCGTGAGGATCAATAAAGCAAATACCCTTGCCATTCTTGATGTCCTCAATAGCCATAGTTTCCATAACCGTTGTCTTGGCTGCCCCAGTTTTTCCAACCAAATACATATGACGGCGCCTATCGTCCATTTTTATGCCAAATTTTTTCTCTCCGTTCCTAAAATTTGTTATTCCAAAAATTGTTGTATCTTCCATAACTATGATACTAATATACTAATTGTACTAATGATACTAATCATACGAATTTATTAATGATACAGCAGAATTAATGACCTCCGAGGACCTAAAATTCTGGGGATTTAATACTATATAGGTAAATTTGACGGCGGTTCGCCTCTTCTTGTTTCAACCCTTCTTAAGAGCGGAGCTCCTACGGTAGCTAGTGGGAAATGGAAAATAGTAGCTAATTCTTCGGTGCACAAAACAGAGAACTTTTTAGGGAACTTTCTAGACCTATAGGCATCATAAATGGCCCTCTTCCTGGCATAGATCTTGCCCTTTCTAAACCAACTCTTAGTTGTAAGCAGGGCGCCAGTCACATGAGTCTTGGTTTCGCTGACCATTTTAAATGAATTCTTATCTTGAGTTCCGAATTGTTTAAAGGCGCCGGACACCGCAGCGACATTAAGCTGGGTAAACTCATCTTTTTTATCTATGTAAATAAATCTAATAGCTGCTTCATAGCCAAATTTAGAGATCTTATTTTCAATGGCCTCTAAAACATTCCTCTCTCCTGGAGATAAAGTAACGGTTTTACCCTTATCTTCGCTTGGCTTTGCGCCATCAGACCACGATGGTTCTTGCACAATACCCCTTACTAAATTAATTAAAAATTCAAAAAAACCTTCAATAATACCTATTAAAAAACTCGGCGGGGTATCAGGTTTTTTTCTAGCATACATTTTATCCCTGATCTCTTCCCCTTCTTTTTTCCAAGTGTCGCCAACCGGCCTCATAAGATATTGAAGCCAAATGGCCTCGCCCTCTTTTAGTTTAGACATAACCTCGGTAATAGCCGAAATCGGGTCAAGCCTTTGTTCTTCTACCGCGGCTTCAAAATAAGGATAAGTTTGAATTGGATATGGATCTTTATTGGCTAAAACATACTCATTTCCCCAAATATCATAAATGTCATTTGGCAGAACACTCGGCATGAAATTGATATAATCATCCGCCGGAATTATTTCCGCGTCAGGATATTCTGAATAAACCGCAGCTTCAATTAAGTTCCTGGCTGATTCCGGAGCGCGGACATAAAAGCTTACTCCTCCAGCATAACCAACCATTTCAAAAGAATACCAGGACAAAACCTTGCCATTTAAGTGAACATCTTCCCAATTCGGATCAGTGACATAAATACTGTGCAGGGCAGTAAAAATATTTTCCATCGCTTTCGGAGTCTTTAAAACATTGCCCGGGATCTTTATTTCCAAAAGAACCCACTTCATCTTTTTTATAAACAGCTTTTTTAAGCCAGTGAGCCAAAAGTTGGAAAAAATGAAAAACAAAACAACCGGTAAAATGATCCACCAGGTAAGTTTAAAAAATTCTAAAAGAATCTTGCCCGCTCCGAATATAATTATCCAAGGATCTGCCATGTATATATTTTACTAAAAAAACTATAAATATAAAACCCCATACTTATAAAAGGCACGGGGTTTTAAAAAATTAAGCCAAGTTAACAGCGTATCTGCCATCATCCAAACGATTGAAATGCTTTTTATTCTGCAAATTGATAAAAATGGTATTTTTCTTAAACACCCTTTCTTTCAAAACAAATTCCATTAAATCCCTTGGTTTAAGCGGTCCGTTTTCCTTAAGAATTCTCATCATTACTTCTTTGGCGGTGCCCGGAGTATAGCCAAGCTCTTGAAGGCCATAAATGCCGCGGCCAACCAAAACGAATTTACCATCTTTAATAAGTTCGTTATGAACAGTCTGCGCATTTACGTGGCTTGCGGATTTTTTATAGTTTTCAATAGTTCTGGCTATTTCCGCGAAATGCAAAGGTTTCTTTTCTTTTTTAAGAACCATATAGGCCCAATCCCTGATGGTTTTAGGATTTATTTCGGACCAATCAGACAAGCCAAAATCACCGAAAGAATTAATATGAAAATCTTTGGAAAGAGAAATAAAGTTTAAGGCTACTAGATCTTTTAAATTATGCGGCTTGATCGCTTCACTAAAAACTTTATCTATGCTGGCATGGGAAAGAACTTTTTCTTTCTTGACCTTCATATATTTAACAAGCTTGGAAATAAAACTTACGATCTTTTTATCTTCAGATTCTTCCTGATACCAATAAGAATAAAATCTGTCATTTTCGCCGTGATATTTCTGGCAACCGGCCATCTCTAATAAAAATTTGATCTGGCTGTCAAAAATCGGAGAAGGTTTTTCGCCCAAAAGAAGCTGGAGGTCGGCTAAAAGCAAGGCTTCACGCCTGGCTCCTCCCATATTTTTAATATGTTCGTTAACTGTCTTTAAAAATTCATTCAAAATACCGCTCTTAATAAATCCCCTAAGATCTTTTATGGCTCCGGCCTCAATTTGCCTCACTCTTTCCCTGGTAATGCCGTGACCCTTGCCTAATTCAGCCAAAGTAATGGCCCTGCCATCTTTTAATCCGTAGCGGCGTTCAATTACCTCCTTTTGTCTAGGGGTTAAAATACTTAATATTTGATTCAACAATTTTTCAGTATTTGCTGGGGTCATATTTTTGCAATTCTAAATTCTTTAATTACAAATATAATACCATATCCTATTTATTTTGTAAATAGGTCAAAAGCGGACTGGCCATAAATATAGAAGAATAGGTTCCAACTATGATTCCTATCAAAATCAGCAGTACGAAATAAGATAGAGCGGGGGCGCCAAACAAGAACAAAGCTACTAAAACTATTACCAATGTGAGAGTTGTATTTATTGATCTGGCAAATGTTTGATTGATGCTGATGTTGATTATTTCGCCAAGTTTTTTGCCTCTGTGAACAATTAAATTTTCTCTGATTCTATCAAAGACTACAATCGTATCGTGAACGGAAAAACCCATTATGATTAATATAGCAACAATAAAATTGGTATCAATTTCTAATCCTCTTGTACTGCCCCACCATGCATATAGACCAATCGGAATTACGGCATCGTGAAAAAGACTGATCAAGGTAGCTATGCCGTATTTCCATGAACTGACCGGATAAGAAACTTTTCTAAAAGCAAAAGCTATATAAAGAGAAATTCCAAAGAGCACTAAAATAAACGCCCAAATAGCCTTGCTCCTAAATTCCGCGCCGATCACCGGACCGATACTTTCAAAACGCAATTCTTCTACCTGGCCAAAATCTTGCTGTAATTTCGCAACATACTCCTGATGTTGATTTTCAGAAAGTTCATTAGTTCTAATCATCATCACTCCTTGTTCAGATCCGGCTGTCACCAAAATATTTTCTATGCCAAAATTTGTTTTTAAATAAATTTCCAATTCAGAAACAGAAACTTCCCGGCTGGAAAAACGAACTTGCCATAAAGTTCCGCCGGAAAAATCAATTCCTTCTTTAAAGCCATAAGTAAAGATGCTTACAAAAGCCATGGCCAATAGAACCAACGAAATACCGATGAATAAATTTTTATATTTTATTAAATCAAACATGTGAGAATTAATTTATTAATTTGAGCACCCTGTTAAATGCCGCCCCGCGGCAATCCGCCGACCGACGGATTATTTAACAGGGTAATAACTAGAAACTACTTATTATAAAAAATTCTTAGTAAATTTCTGGTGACCGTTATGGCGGTAAACATGCTTACAAGAACACCGATGAGCAATGTCAAAGCAAATCCCTTAACAAAACCCGAGGTGAAATTGTAAAGAATAATCGTGGTTAAAATTGTAGTGAAATTTGAATCTCTGATAGAAGTCCATGCGCGCCTAAATCCTTCGTCTAAAGAAGTGATCTTCTGCATGCCCTTTTTCATTTCTTCTTTGGTTCTTTCAAAAATAAGAACATTGGCGTCCACTGCCATGCCGATAGATAAAATGAAACCGGCAATGCCGGCCAAAGACATTGTTACGGAAAAAACTTTAAATACCGCTAAGGTTAAAGCTATGTATATAAAGAGGGCGATAGAAGCAAAGAAACCCAAGCCATGATAATAAAGAACCATAAATAACATCACAGCCAAAGTTCCCCAAAGACCGGCCAAAATAGTCTTCTGCAAGGAATCTTGCCCCAAAGAAGCGCTTACTGTTTGCTGATTTATCAACTTAATAGGAGCTGGCAAGGCGCCGGCATTGAATCTTTCAACGAGCATTTGAGCTTCTTTTGTATCATTGATACCCGTGATTTGAGCTCTGCCTCCGGAAATAGCTTCATTGACCCTAGGAGCGCTGATAAGGTTGTTGTCTAAAAATATTGCCAGCGGCTTTCCAATATTTCTTCCAGTTAATTCTTCAAATAACTTCGCGCCTTCATCGTTGAATTCTATGCTCACTAAAGGCAAACCTAGATCGCTTAAAGTGAGCTGGGCTCCTTTTATATATCTGCCGTTAAGCTCGCTCGGAATAAATTCTTGGGCTTGAGTAGCGGTGGTAGTGGCGGTAGCAGGAATTTCAACCTGTTCCACTTCGGCAAATTGCAAAAATGGGGTTTCGCCGATCTGATTGATGGCCTCCTTCACATCTTTAATTCCGGCAAGCTCAACATTTAATCTATAATTTTCTCCGGCTCTGGAAGTGGTAATTCTCGGTTCGGCCACGCCAAACAAATTCACTCTTTTTTCAATTACATCCCTTAAACCATTGATTACTGAATCTTTATCAATGGACGAAATACTGGACATATCAACTTCGTAAACCAAATAGCTTCCGCCAACCAAGTCCAATCCCAATCTCCAAGGCATATATTGGCTGATATATCCGCCAATCGGAGCTTTTGGATAAACAAAAAAGACCGCGAGAACAGTAAGCATTAATACTAATATGAACAAAGATAAATTTTTTGACTTCATTGAATTTACCCCGCACCTTTTAAGGATTGAGTTTTTTAATTTTAATTATTTGTTAATTCAATAAACTAAACTCTTTTTTTCACTTTTTAGCATAACTTATAATAATTTACAGATTAGTTATCCTTAAAAGGTGCGGGGATTAGTTTAATGATAAATTGATTTTTATTATAATAAGTTTTTAATTAAATGGCAACTATTTACTTTTTACTATTTAATTAAAAATGATCTTTTCCTCAACCCGCTTCGCTCGTCCGGCGACTCCCTCGCTAGTCCTCGTTGCTTTGCCCCGCATAGCGGGGACCATGCCAAAGCAACTGCGGAGGTTTCGGATAAAGATATTTTTAATTAAATATATTTGCAGAAAGAAAATTTAAACCGATTATCATTTTTTAATAAAACGACTCCGTAAAAATATTTTCTTCCGGAACTCCGCTTTCTTTAAGATCTTTCCAAATAGTATTTACAAATTGTATGGATCCGCAAAGATAATAATTTCTTTTGTTAAAAAAGACTAAATGTTTTTTAAGTAATTCCTTATTCATTCGCGAATATTCTTGGACTAGAGGATACTTGCCCTTCTCTTGGGTTAAAAAATAAACTAAATTGTCTATAACTTTATTTTCTGCTAATTTATTTAGCTCATCGAAAAAGGCTATTCCGGAAATTGTTTTATTGCTATACAGCAAAGTCATTTTTGATTTAGATTTAGAATTTAATCTGTCTTTTATAACGCTAAAAAACGGAGTGACGCCAATTCCACCGGCTATAAATACAATGTCTTCGCAATCTTCTTCCGGATAAAAATGACCATACGAGCCGCCAAAAATTAATTTATCATTAATTGCGGTATCTATTAAAGCAGAAGAGAAAACTCCCTGTCTTTTAACGGTTAAACAAATTAATTTTTCGCTCGGCGAACTTGAGATCGTATAGCACTTTGAACGCCCGGAAATTGATGGCCGCTTCGCAGAGCGAGCCTCGCCAAGGGCGGGAAGCGCAACGCTTACATATTGCCCGGCAATGAAATTAAAACTCTCCCCATCCGCCGACTTAAAAAATAACGAAACTATATTTTCCGCTTCTTCTTTTTTGCTTACCAAAACAAATTCCCTGCTTTTATTTTCTTGCATACTACTATTTACTCCTATTCAATAGAACTAACTTTTTAAGCCTCTCATCCACCATCTCAGTAACTTGTAATTGCCTTGGAAAAATACTGTCATTTTCAATATCATTGCTCTGCGCTGGCAATATAAAAACATTCCCACTCTCGGGATGTTCTCCTAGGACCACTTTCATTCCTTCATTTTTGAATCGTTCTACTAATTCATCAATAGGCGTAGTATAGCCTGGAAATTTTTCTTCATCTCTTTTTATATCCGAGTAAGCTTTCGGGTCAATGCCGGAAAAATGAAAAACTTCATGGCTCTCACTAAGCTCTTTAGCTAAAGCAACGATCTCCGCTCTTTTCTTCTCTATTTTTTGTTCTATTTCCCTGTTTTGATTTCCAGATCGATCTGGAAAATTTTCTTTTTTCATAAAAAAAGTATAACAAATTACGTTAAAATGCCCAAACTACATCAAGACATTAAAAACAACTATTACTTGGCATTTTTATTTAAATAATCCTCAACTGCTTCCCGCAAAGCTTCGTGTCCCAGAACCGAACAATGGAATTTTCTGTCCGGCAAACCGCCAAGGCGCTCCACGATCTGCTGTGGTTTCAGCGTCTGCGCCGCTTTCAGATCCATTCCCCCTTTTTCGGTAGCCATCACGGACATCATTGAAGCCGAGGCAATAGCCGACGCGCAGCCAAAAGTCTTCCATTTACATTCTTTAATGCGATTGGTTTTTTTATTAACTTTTATCCAAGCGATCATCACATCTCCACATTCCGGACTGCCCACCGTACCCACTCCATCAGCTTTGTATCCGGTTTCATCTAATAAAATATTCCGTGGAAAGAAAAAATGATCTTTCACAGTTTTGCTATAGATCCAACCCGCTCCGTCGGGAGAACATGAATTTTTTTGTTTTTTCATTTTATT
>JBBTYU010000107.1:8670-14260 GCA_038061675.1 Patescibacteria group bacterium
AAAACGAACACTGCAATGAGCCAGCTCTAAGGGCGAGCCAATGCTTAATAATACATAAGACGGACTAAGATCTAAAGATGAACAAGCTGATCCTGTAGAGCAATAAACTCCATATCTGTCTAATAAAAGGAGTAAGGATTCCCCCTCAACTCCTTTTATAGATATGTTTATATTATTTGGCAATCGTTGTTTTCTATCTCCATTTATCAAGACCCCTTCGATTTCTTTTTCAATGCAACGTAAAAAATAATCACGCAATTTTGTCAGTCTTTTATTTTCCAACACTCTTTTCTTTTCTGAAATTGAAAGGGCTTCGGAAAAACCAACAATTCCCGCAACATTTTCCGTTCCGGATCTTAATCCTCTTTCCTGCCCGCCGCCAAATATAATTGGCTCAATTTTATATTTTTTATTTATATATAAACACCCGATTCCTTTTGGCCCATATATTTTTGAGGAACTCATTGTTAAGGCGTCCACGCCGAGATTATTAATATTTATCGGCAACGCGCCAACTGCTTGGCAGGCGTCAGTATGGAACATCGGAAATGGCGAGTTATTTTCTGTCATTCCCGCGAAAGCGGGAATCCATGACTTGGAATGCTTTCTGGATTCCGCATCAAGTGCGGAATGACAAGAATTTGGTTTATTGATATTTTTAATTTTAAATTCCTGAATAATTTTCGCAATTTCCTTGATCGGCTGAACTGTTCCAATTTCATTATTCGCATACATTATAGAAACCAAAATTGTATCCGGTCTTATGCTTGAACGCAGTTGCTCCAAAGAAACCAAACCATTTTTATCAACATCTAAATAAGTAATCTCAAAACCTTCTTTTTCAAGTTTTTTACACGAATCTAAAATTGCTTTATGTTCAATACTCGAAACAATTATATGTTTTCCCTTTTCTTTATAAGCTCGGGCAAGACCAAACATAGCGAGATTATCCGATTCGGTTCCCCCGCTGGTAAATATAATTTCTTCCGGCTCCGCGCCGATATGCTTAGCAATATTTTTTCTTGCTGTTTCAATCGCGTTCTTGCTTTCTCTGCCGAGAATATGCAAAGAAGACGGGTTGCCGTACCTGTCTTTAAAATAAGGCGACATTGCCTTTAAAACTTTTGGATCAACCGGTGTGGTTGAGGCGTTATCTAAATAAACCTTTCTAATTTTCATTATCTAATTATACACCGCCACATATTCAAATCTAGGACTGCCAGCCATCTAACTAATTTCTCCTTGCCCCAAACCTATCAAAAGAGTAAAATTTCATAATGGATTTCAAAAAATTCCAAAAATCATTTGATAGCGAACCTAAATATCGCTTAAACCAAGCTCAAAAAAGTCTTTTTCAAGACTTAATTAAGAATTGGCAGGAAGCGATCGGATTGCCTTTGGCCTTAAGGAAAAAACTGGGCAAAGAATTCCCCATAGAAATATTGGCGGAAAGTTTTACTTCAAAAGATAAGAACACAGTAAAAACTCTTATTACCCTTGAAGATGGCTTAGAGGTTGAAACTGTTTTGATGCGACACAAAGACAAAAGAAACACGGTCTGCGTCTCCTCTCAAGTTGGTTGTCCTATGAACTGCTCTTTTTGCGCTACCGGAAAAATGGGCTTTAAAAGAAACCTCGAAATTTGGGAGATCCTTGAACAGGTCCTGTTTTTCGCCCGTTATCTAAAACGAACGACCTCCGAGGTCGTTCATTTTGATAAAAAGATAACCAATGTTGTTTTTATGGGAATGGGAGAGCCATTTTTAAATTACCAAAATGTGATGGGCGCCATAAAAATATTAAACGATAAAAATGGATTTAATCTGGGCGCCAGGCACATTTCCATATCTACAGTCGGAGTAGTTGAAGGAATTGAAAGATTAGCGGACGAAGATCTGCAGATAAATTTGGCTATCTCGCTTCACGCTCCGGACAACGAAACCCGCTCCAAAATAATGCCAGCCAATAAAAACTACCCAATTGAGAAAATCTTAAAAGCGGTGGATGAATATATTAAAAAAACAAATCGCCAAGTGATGTTTGAGTACTTAATGCTTAGAGATGTAAATGATTCCGAAGAGCACGCCAAGGCACTAGCTAAACTACTCAGAAAACCTCTTTATATGGTCAATCTAATTTCCTATAACCCAACCGGGTTATTTGATCCGTCCCCCGCCTCGCAAATAAAAAAATTCAAAGAGATTTTGGAAAGTGAAGGGATCACGGTTACCCAGAGACACGAATTCGGACAAGATATTCAAGGTGCTTGCGGGCAATTGGCGACTAATAATTAAAGTATTAAAAAGAAAAGTCCCGGCATGGTGTCGGGACTTTTTACATTTTACTTTAATGCTTCTTTTCGCGATTCATTTTATTAATTTTGATACGAGCATTCCGCAAGTCCCGCACCAAAACTTCTCCCTGAGCCGGAGTGATCACGATAATGGAATCCTGATACTCTCCACGAATTTTCTGGCGGATCAAAATCAATCCTTCAGATGTGGTCAATGCCCTGGGGGGCTTCATTTTTCTGATATTCATATATCTCCTCCCTCCTCTGAGTTTTCCACACAAATCTCCTTGCAACGAACTATTTAATATATAAACATAAACTGTTGTTTTAGTCAATAAAAAATCCCCCACTCTATGCATGAGGGATTTGAAGGACTTATTATTAAGACTTCTTTTTGTTTGAGATCTTTCTCTTTATCACTTGTAAATTATCATCTTTCATCAAATATACAATAAAAAAGATAAACGCCCACCCCTCGCTACCATCCATTAGGGCCCATAACGCTGCCCACCCCGGACTGCCACATAACAAAAACAAAAATGCTAGAAAAAGCATATATCATCCTCCTTTTATATTTTATGCAACGATTCCGATCAATATCCAGGATAGTAATCGTTTACTACATCTATCAAGGTATCCATTATAGTCACTATTACTTTCAACACTGCTCTAACAACTATAATGCCACCCACCAAACCCAAAACTATAACTAAATTAGTAGACATATTTTTTCTCCTTTAAATTTTATGCAAAAAATATATTAGTAACGAACTATTTAATATATAAACAGAAAAGATTATTCTCGTCAATAAAAAATCCCCCGTTCTCATACATGAGAGCAAGGGATTAAAGTATACATTTATTACGGAGAAATTATTTCGTAAGGATTATTAATATCACCGGTATATTTAAACTTATCGGGTGGTTTTTTATCTAAACAATAAAATTCCATGCCTCCATTTTGCTCTCGAATTATCACATAATAATAATTTAACCCAATCATATCAGACGGCATTGATATTAACGTCTTATAAACCACGTTGGGTTTAAGTTTTGATGAATATTGGCGACCCGCAAATCGATGTAAAAAGCTAACACCAAACAAAAAAATAATAATACCAACTACCAATATTAGCAGCCCATACGCAGATTCATCCGTTTTTGCAAGAAGAAAACCAAGCGCACCAGCGAAAATCATTAAAACAAGCCATAACAAAAACATATTTAATATTTTCTTTCTCATATTTATTAAAATAATAACATAAAAAAATAAAATAAAAATCCCCCACTCTCATACACGAGAGCGAGGGATTTGAGTGCGTAAACTTATTTTAACTTCATATTACTCATTGAATTAATATGGGTTATAGGAACAGGAATCACTAGCTGATACGGATTAGACGGATTGCCGGTATATTTAAACAGGGACGGAGGGTCCTTTTCCAAAAGGTAAGCAATTCTTTGACCATCATTACGTAGAATTACTATATACTTTCCGTCGTCTTGTACCGAACTCAGAGTCTCATATACGGCATTGGGTTTAAGATCTATGAAATCCCCAAGGACGAGAAGTTTCCCGACGCCGTGAAAATACATCATTATAGAACCCGCTACAATGAAAAGTAGGGCGAATACCAAAGACGTACCGTTGGCTATAGAACCATCTCCTTTGTGATCAGCCTTTTCCATTTCAACCCCGGCTGAAATAGCACAAAAAAAACCTATCACCAACACAAGAGCTATTACAAATATCATATTTTTTTCTCCTTAGCGATTTTACGTTTCGCAAAAACTAATTAACGAACTATTCGATATTAAATCGTAAAGTAATAGATTTGTCAACTTTTTTTCAAGAAATGAAACGAACTGAATTACCGCTTGCGCGGGAATAACAGTGCGGAAATAATAAATTAGCAGTCTCTTGACCCTTCGACGGGCTCCCTCCTCCGCAGGGCTACGGATGGGCAAGCAGGGCGAGCATAATTTATCTTTCAATAAAGCAATAATAATCAGACTCAAAGAAGTTGTATCTGTTAATTGGCACTCCCTTGACGAGAGTGCCAATTGTGATTTATACTTGAGTTGTTTTGCTGGATTCCCGCTTTCGCGAGAATGACAGAGAAAATACAATAAAAAAATAACTGGTTAGTAGTGCTAGTCCCTAGTGGCTAAATACTAATTACTATTCTTATGTTCGACGATCGAAGTTATAAAATTTTAGAAGCCGCCATCCAAGAGTTTATAAACGAAGGCGAACCGGTGAGTTCCAAGCAGATCGCCGAAAAATATAAATTCGGAGTTAAAGACGCCACCATCCGTTCCGAACTTAACGCTTTGACCGAGTCCGGCTTTTTAAACCAGCCGCACACTTCCGGAGGCCGCGTCCCCACCGACAAGGGCTATCAGTTTCTGGCCAACCGCGTGATGCAGGATGTGCTTGATTCTATGGACAATTTCCACCAGCACTTTAATAGAATGATAAATCTGATGGGAAGCAATGGATTAGAAAATTTCGTAAACCGGGTTTCTCAGGAAACGAAATTATTAAGCGCCGGATTTAGTAATAAGGACAACGAAGCATATAAAATGGGACTGGATGAGCTCTTTGATCAGCTGGAAATAAGCAGCCGTGAAGATTTCTGCCAAGTGGCAAAAGATTTTGAAATGCTGGATGAAAAAATGTCTCACTATGCGAGATCTCACAAAGCGAGAGAAATTACAATCGTAGAGTCCAATTCTCCGCAAATATTTATCGGCAAGAAAAGCCCTATTACCCAAAGCGAGCATTTATCCGTAATAATCGATTCCTACGACATAAACGGCAGTAAATTCTATCTTGCATTGATCGGTCCAAAAAGAATGGACTACGAAAAAAATGTGAAATATCTTAAAAAATTAAAAAGTAAAAAATAATTAAAATAGTTGTCATTCCCGCTCCCCCCTCCTCTGTCATTCCGTACTTGATACGGAATCCAGAAAAGGGACTGGATTCCTGCTTTCGCAGGAATGACAGAAAATACTATGGAAGAACAAAATAAAAAAAATAATAATCCCCCAACATCAGAACCAAAAACAGAACTAGATCCATTGAAAGAACAAATTGCCAAGCTGGAAAAAGAGAGGGACGAATATTTAAACGGATGGAAGCGGGCAAAAGCAGATTCCATCAACCAGCAAAAGGATGAATTGAAGAGAATGGAAGAAATTATGAAATTCGCGAATGCGGATATCATAAAAGATCTGCTCTTGGTTCTAGACAGTTTCGAATTATCAATGCTAGCCACTAAAGATTCGGAC
>JBBTYU010000108.1:0-8111 GCA_038061675.1 Patescibacteria group bacterium
AACAGTAACCAATTATGAACAAAGAACTCTCTTCACAATACGATTCCAAACAAATTGAGGACAATATTTATAAACTCTGGGAAGATTCAGGTTTTTTTAATCCAGATAACTTGCCAGCCAGACACAAAAAGCCATTCACCATTATAATGCCCCCACCAAATGCTAATGGCTCACTTCACATCGGCCACGCGCTTTTTGTGACCCTGGAGGATATAATGATCCGCTACCAAAGAATGCAGGGCAAAAAAACGCTTTGGCTTCCGGGCGCGGACCATGCCGGTATTGAAACCCAGGTTGTATACAATAAAAAACTGGAAAAAGAAGGCAGATCTTTCTGGGAAATGCCCCGAGAACAGCTTTACAATGAGATCAAAGATTTCACTTTGGCCAATAAAAAATATATGGAAGGCCAGCTCAAAAAGCTCGGCGCCAGCTGTGATTGGTCCAGAGAAAAATTCACATTGGATGAAAATATCAAACAGGTAGTGAATGAAACTTTTGAAAAACTTTACAACGACGGCCTGGTTTACCGCGCCGAAAAACCGGTCAATTGGTGCACCAAACACCAGACCACCCTTTCCGATCTGGAAATAAAATATGAAGAAAGAGCGGATAAACTTTACTATATAAAGTATCAAGTTGCAGCTCCGACGCAAGGTCGGAGCGACGACTACGTCGTCGTTGCCACTACCCGCCCGGAAACCATCCCTGCCGATATTGCAATTGCCGTACATCCGAAATCTAAATGGGCTAAATTTATCGGTAAGAAATTAATAAATCCGCTCACCAAAAAAGAAATTCCGGTATTAGCCGACATGATCGTGGATTTGACTTTCGGAACAGGGGCTTTAAAAATAACTCCATTTCATGATCCTGTAGACTTTTTGGTTTGGATCAATCATAAAAATGAAATAAATATTCCACCATTTTCAGTAATCAATCAATACGGAAAAATGACCGCGGAAGCCGGACCGGAACTCGCCGGACTCAAAGTCAAAGAGGCCCGCGAAAAGTCTGTTGAACTTTTGCGCGCCGATCTCGTCAAAGAACCCGAAGACTACAAACACCAAGTTTCTGTTTGCTATAAGTGCAGTACAGCTATTGAGCCGAGGGTTATGATGCAATGGTTCGTGAAAATGACAGAATCGCCTAAGTCATCTAGTCAAACGTCAAAGGTTAAAGGTCAAATGTCTACGAAGTCTCTTCGTGATCTGGCCGTAGATGCCGTAAAATCCAAAAAAATAAAATTTATTCCGGCCAGGTTTGAAAAGGTTTTTATGCATTGGATGAAAAATCTGCGCGACTGGAATATTTCCCGCCAAATTGTTTGGGGAATTCAGATTCCCGCTTGGTATCATAAACCAAAATGCATACCTCGCCCAGGACATGAAAATGATATATCAAAATGCGAAGAAATGATCATTTCAACTAGCGAACCAAAATGTAAATATTGTGATGCTAAATTTATCCAAGAAACCGACGTATTTGATACCTGGTTTTCTTCCGGACAATGGCCATATGCCACTTTAATGACCACGAAGCCGAACGACTTCAAAACATACTATCCGACCGATGTTATGGAAACCGGCTGGGATATTTTGTTCTTCTGGGTCGCTAGAATGATAATGTTCGGACTTTACCGTACAGGAAAAATTCCTTTCAAAGATGTTTATCTGCATGGCTTGGTCCGCGACAAGGAAAGGCAAAAAATGTCCAAGTCTAAAAACAATGTTATTAATCCCTTGGAAGTAGCCGATATGTACGGAACCGACGCCGTGCGAATGGCGCTTATTATCGGCTCAACTGCAGGCAACGATCCAATCATTTCTGAAGATAAAATCCGCGGTTATAGAAACTTTGCCACGAAAATATGGAACGCCTCCCGCTTTGTTCTAATGAACTATAAAAAAATTGACGCCAAGCCAAAACTCACATCGGCTGATAAAAAAAATATCAAAGACTTGGAAAGCGCCAAGAAAAAAATAACCAAGTATCTGGATAAATACGACTTCAATCACGCGGCTGAAACCGCCTATCATTATTTCTGGCATACCTTTGCCGATAAAGTTATTGAGGAATCTAAATCAAGAATAAATTCAGAAAATTCGGCAGATGCGGCGGCAGCCCAAGAAACCCTAATCAAAATACTCGGCGAATCCATGAAATTCCTGCATCCATTTATGCCATTTATCACAGAACAGATCTTTCAAATGCTGCCTATGACTAAAGAAGGCTCTCTTTTGATGATAGAAAAGTGGTAAAAAATAAATATACGAATTTACAAATAATACCAATATACGAATGACAACGAATAATAAATTCGTAATAATTCGTATCATTCGCACAATTCGTAGATTAGTATTATTATTTAATATATGAAATACTGGCCGCTTATATTAGGGCTTTTGCCGTCTATCGCTTGGCTGATTTTTTATTTGAGCGAGGACAAAAAACCAGAACCTAAAAAAACGCTATTCATCACTTTTTTAGCCGGAGGCATTACAACATTTATAGTTTTGGCCGGACAAATGTTTATAAATAATATAGCCATAGGGGTCGGGATCCAAGAACATAGCCCGCTTTCATTTTTAATTTTGGGCGGACTGGAAGAAATTTTTAAATTCCTAGCCGTATACTTAGTAGTTAGTAAAAGACCTGAATTTGATGAGCCTATAGACGCCATGATATATATGATCACTGCCGCCCTTGGTTTTGCCGCTGTAGAAAATATGGCCGCCGCTTATACCTCTTCAATCGCGAATATTTTAGAAACAACCACCCTTAGATTCTTCGGCGCAACGCTCCTGCACACGCTTAGTTCCGGCTTAATTGGCTATTATTGGGCAAAATCAATACTTACCAATAATAGTAAAAAGATTCTAATATTCGGTTTAGCACTCGGAACTTCTTTGCATGCCGTGTTCAATTATCTTATAATTAAATATGAACCGGTTATAGTTCCGACTATTTTCTTAATAATTTTTGCGCTTTTCATTCTTCATGATTTTGAAAAGCTTAAAAAAATAAAATAATTAACCAGCCTCCGCTGAACCTGCCGGCAGGCAGGGCTATGGCGAGGCATAGTAAAAAATATGGACCAAGATTCTAAAAAATTCTTTGAGGAGTTAGCGGGCGCTTCTTCCGAGGAACCTAAAAATTTAAAAGTATCCGATGAAAGCGACGAAAAGAGCGACAAAGAAGAAGTCATAGAAAAAAAGGCGAAAGATAAAAAAATAAAAAATGCGGACACCGAAGAAAATAAAGAAAATGAATTAGGCGATATTTTTGAAGAGGGCGAGGGCCAGCTTACAATAGACGTCTATCAAACTCCGGAAGAAGTGGTCGTAGAGTCAACAATTGCGGGCGTTAAACCGGAAGATCTGGATATCTCCATTACAAATGAGGCCGTGACCATTCGCGGAAAAAGAGAAAAAACGGAAACTATCAAAGACGAGGATTATTTCTATCAAGAATGTTATTGGGGCAAGTTTTCCAGATCTATCATTTTGCCTCAAGAAATAGACGCGGATAAAGCCGTCGCCTCTCTAAAAAACGGCATCTTGGTTATCAAACTTCCCAAGTTAAATAGACAAAAATCCAAAAAACTTAAAATAAAATTTGATTAATTAAAAATCCTCCGCATCGCGGAGGATTTTTAATTGTTTAACGTTCCTTTCTGTCATTCCGCACTTGATGCGGAATCTAGGTTTTCTGGATTCCCCTGCCTACCGGCAGGCAGGCGCTTTCGCGGGAATGACAGATATTCGCTCATTTGTACTAATTCGCTATTCGGTGATTACTTATTTTTCCAAGTCCAATGTTTCATCAATCCTAATCTGTTTTACAAATTCAGGAATGTGGCTTACCAGTATCATCGCTCCCGCAAACTTGTTCAGGGCCGCGGCAATGACCGGCAAATGGCGAAAATTGATGTGATTGGTAGGCTCATCCAGGATCAATAATCCAGGTCTCTGGAGCACGAGCTGAGCAAAAGCCACCAAGCCCTTCTGTCCCTCTGATAAACTGCCAATTTTAGATTTCATCATCTCGCCGTTTATTAAAAATCCGGCCGCAACCGAACGGACGGAATCTTCATCCCTCTT
This sequence comes from Patescibacteria group bacterium, assembly GCA_038061675.1. GTDB lineage: Bacteria > Patescibacteriota > Minisyncoccia > UBA6257 > 02-FULL-45-10c > JAHILT01. Next base: position 4,104 of record JBBTYU010000108.1, read on the forward strand.
ATCCAAAGCATTTATTAAAGTTCCATAAACAGTCTCTTCAAAATCAAGAGTTGAAAAATCTTGCCTGTAATAACCGACCTTAATTCCTGGAACTATTTTATTCCCCTTAACTTTTCCTAAAACTAAAGCCTCAAGCAATGTGCTCTTTCCGATCCCATTCGGGCCGGCAACCAGCCAGTGCTCGCCTTTTTTTATAGAAATAACTTTCTTGCGCGCGGATTTTTTGTGATCTTTAAAAGTATCATATGAAGATAAATGAGCAACTTCCCCTATCAGATCCGGCTGTGTGGGTATAATAAAATCCCTGATTGCTTTGTCTTCTTTTCGGACATCTACCATCGCCTCTTCAAGCTCTTCAGCCTTATCTCTCATTTTTCTGGCCACCAATCTCATTTGTCCGCCCTTATGAGCAAAAAAGTTGGCCTTATCTTTATTCGCTTGAATAACCGCGGCCAGTCTTGAATTTTTAACATTTTCTCTTTCAATACGAACAGAAATTTCCGCCACCGCGTCAAGATAGTTTCCCCAATACTGCTCAACTTTATGGGTAAAAACATCCAAATATAAAACTCCGTGAGTAAAGGCGTTAAGAAAATCAGCGTCGTGCGAAATAACCACGCAGGTTTTTTTATAATCAATAAGGAATTTTGTAAGATGGGCTATGCCCACTTTATCAAGATTATTGGTCGGCTCATCCAATAAAAGAATATCCGGGTTTTGAATTAAAGCGGAAGCTAGAAGAAGGCGCGCCTGTTGTCCGCCAGAAAATGATTTTATAATTCTGTCATGCGGAGCATTTAAATTTACAACTTCGCAAACCGCGTCAATACGGGGATCAATATCATACACCTTTTTAGAAAATCTCTTTTCAAAAAATTCGCGTACCGTTAAATTCATTTCGTCTCTGGGAATTACCTGTTGCGCCGTGGCAATAGTGATGCCCGGATTGACGCTGATTTTTCCCAATTCCGGATGCAAAACACCGGTAATAAGCTTAAAAATAGTGCTCTTGCCTGATCCATTCTGGCCCATAATAGTTATTTTGGAATGCGCGCGAATCGAAAAGCTCGCCTCCTTTAATATCGGGTGTCCATATTTATATTCAAATGAAACTTCATCAAATCTTAATATAACTTGGTCTTGCATATAATCAACTAATAACTAATTATTACGAATAACTGTCATTCCAAACTTGATTTGGAATCCAATCTGTCATTGCGAGGAGTCTGCGACGTGGCAATCTTTTTATTTTAACGGAATACTAATACTAGCCTATATAGGACCGTTTATGCAATTATTTTTATGGGGGGTTGTTTTTTATTTTAGATAGGTTTAGTTTGAAAGTATAAGCACTTTAAAATTTCGGAAAATATAGGAGGCATTATGAATCTTGGAAAGGTAGGGATTATTTTTAATGGCGGCGGGTTTCTCGGCGCTTTCAGCGCGGGTTACATAAAAGCGCTATTGAAAGCCGGTATTAGACCGGCGCATATTCAAGGAGTCTCGGTAGGCGCCTTAAACGCTGTCAAACTTGTTATTGAATTAGAAAACACTGGAGAATTAGAAAAAATATATGAAGATATTGAAAAAACCAAAGCAATCATGTTTTTCAATTGGATAGGTGTTTTCAAAATTATCATCAGAAAACGCATTGACCAAATAAAGACATTATGGAAATACATTCTTGGGTTATTGCGCATTAAAAGAATCCTCACAGATACCCTAAATCCCGCCAAGGGCTCGGACTCTGAAGCATCTGAAGAATTAGAAAAAAAATGGCTAGGAATTGAAAAAGCCAGAGCTTCTTCTATTTTTAACTGGAAAGATATTCCAGGTAATATCGTAAAAAAATCAGGTCATATTTATAACAATAAAGGGCTTCTGAATATCTTCCATGGCATAAACATAAATAAAATAATTAATTCTCCCATCGAACTTCAGATAGTAGTTCACAACGAATCAAAAGGCGAAAGAGAAGTTTTTTCCAGCCATGACCCGAGATTCAAAAAAAATCCGGATCTTTTCATGAAAATGATCTTAGCTTCAGCTTCAATACCCGGCCTGTTTCCCTTGATTGAAAAAGATGATCAGCAATATTCAGATGGAATCTATTTTTCACTAGAGTCCATGATGGAAACTGGCTGCGATACGATCTTTTTATTGCTAAACGATCAGTTCGCTGAAAAAGGCAAGCGCTGGGACGAAAGAATGTTTATTATTAGAAACTTTCTTTACGAGGAATTAATTTCTTCCAAAATCAATGAAGCACTCAAAAAACATCCAGACTTCAAGTTAGAAAATGAGGATTGGGAAGGAAAAGAAAAATTCTTACCACCCCTTCTAAAAAAGATAGAAAGCATCAAACAGCAGATCAGAAGCGTAGCTTCATCAATTATAAGTGGAGATGACATCAACCTCATTCCACATCGATTAATCATCCTGAATACGCGGACTCCCATATCAACACTGCACGCAACATCATTTGAAATAGGAGATATCAAAGCCGCCATAGAGCAAGGATACGATCAAGCCTCTGTTCTTTTAAAAAAGTTAGGGATGGGTTAAAAAACATCCCCCTTCGCGCTACAAAAGCGAGGGGGGATTTTCTTATTTATACCCCTTCGCCTGAATATTAAACGCTTTATAATATTTTCCTTTCAATTTCATAAGCTCATCGTGGCTGCCACTTTCCACAAATTCACCTTTATCCAGAACATATATCTTGTCGGCGTTTCTGACCGTAGAAAATCGGTGTGAAATTATAATCACGGTTTTGCCTTTAAAGAAATCATAAATCTGACCGAAAATTTCGGCTTCGGAAACGGCGTCTATGGAAGCGGTCGGTTCATCAAACACTACCACAGGAGAGTTGCGGTAAAAGAACCTGGCAATAGCTATTTTTTGCCACTGCCCCATACTTGGACGAGTTCCGCCCTTATACTTTTCGCTTAAAACTTGATCATAACCATTCTTATAATCCCCGACAAAAGAATCAACATTGGCTTGTTTGGCCGCTACTTCAATCTTTGACATATCCAATACTTCATCGGATTTACCCATATAAATATTATCTTTAAGGGTTAGGTATGGATAGGAGTTATAATCCTGAAATAATACCCCAATATTTCTATACCAACTCCCTATTTCTATATCATTAATATTGATTTCATTTAACAAAATATTGCCCTTGTCCACCTTATAAAATCTGCTCAAAAGCTTAACTAGAGTTGTTTTTCCAGCACCGTTTTCTCCAACAATAGCAATTTTTTCTCCCGATTCAATGTGTAAATTAAGATCCTTAATAACATAGCTGTCAGAATTCGGATATTTGAAACTAACTTTTTCAAATTTTATGCACGGAGGGGTCTCTAACTTAGGCAATTCAATATTACCGTCATTTACCATCGGCTTCATATCAAAAACAACTTTAATCTCATTAATTCTAATACAACGCTCATAAAGACTGCTAAAACCGCCCGCTACCGACGATAGATTATTAGTAAATATATCTAGCGCCCTCATCTGAAAAGTTACATCGCCAATGGATATTAATTTATAGAACAAATTTTTTAAAATAATAAAATAGCCGAAAATACTTGCTATATCGGTAATTGAGCCGAAGATAAAACCAAAAATCCGCCAACTTTTAGCAATTTTTAAAGTTCCCACAATATATCTATCGGCAAAATTCGTAAAAACATTGCTTAATAAATTAAAAGACGAAGTGATTGTTATTTCCTGCAAAGCAGAAGTCTCATTTAGTGACCAGGAAGCGGCATAGGCCTTGCGTTTGTTTTCAGTTTCTGAACGAAAAAAACTCCAATCTTTTTTCATATGAATTCTATTTGAAACTAGATCTGGAATTATGGCGATAAAAATAACCAGAGCGATTATTGGCATTATTTTTAAAATAATAATTGAAGCGGAAATCAATACTACGATTCTGGCAAAAAATATTATCATTCTTTCAAAATCGTTGCTTATTGATCCGATAATTTCTTTTACTCT
>JBBTYU010000109.1:0-1701 GCA_038061675.1 Patescibacteria group bacterium
GCTAAATTAGCTTTAAAAAAGATAGATCCCGCCAGCATAGAAAATTTGGTTTTGGATATGAATAATTATAGGAGAGAAAGAGAGCATTTAATTTCTGAATTGGCAAAGGCTGCCGCCAGAAAAGTTTTAATGAATAAGCAAGAAGTTCAACTGCCGGCAATGAATGCCTATGAAAGAAGAATAGTTCATATGGAGCTGGCTTCCAGACCGGATGTGAAAACGGAAAGTTCCGGACTGGGTCCGGAAAGACACATAATTGTTAAGCCGATTTAATCAAGCTTAAGTGAATAAACTTTGTTATTATATCGGTTTATGAATAGAAGCGCCCCGTCTTTTAATTTAAGATTAAAGGCATCTAATATAGCCGCATTACCGTCAAAAAGTTTAGTGATCTTGCCAGTTGGAAGATCCAGTTCAAAAATATCGTCTATAAAATAATCTTCGCGGGTAAAGTAATTATCCGGCAAAACAATGCCCTCCCTGATATTTTTAGGTATGCCGCAATAAATTTTAGAAGACTCTATAAGGCACTTATTGGGAACAGTAATAAAAGACATATTCATAATTCCGTTGCCCTCTATGCCAATTAAAGATAAGCTGGCTGTTTTATTGATGGAATTGATTTTAAGCCCGAGTTCATAATTGCTAGACCAGTTGATGTTAAGCCCGTTTTCTTCACTAATTATTTTTTTGATTGTTTTGTTCGCGATGTCAAAAGAATAGAGTGATCCGGGAATATCAGCTGAAGGTTTTTCATATAAGAGCAGGGTATTTTCTTTCGCCCATTTTATATCAAAAAATTGATTCATTTTTTGAACATCTTTTATTTTAAAAGAAGCCAAATCTAATATTTTTAATCCGGTATTATCCAAAAAAACCAGTTCCTTATTATTCGGAGAAAAATCAGCCGATACCGTTCCTTCGGTTAGGGGCTGCCAATTAGTTGTGTTGGCGAAAAATACGCTGAATATCGGTTTTTGGGGATAATAAAATTCAAATAAAGCCATACTGCCATCGGCGGAAGGAACTACGCTATGCAAGTTTTCCAAGGTTTGATTGCTCGCTATTTTTTTAGAATCGGCGCCTAACTTGGTAATTATGCCGTCTATAGTGACGTAATAAATACTATTATCGCTTTTATTTATCCAATAATCAAAAATAGGGGTATCAATTATAATAGAAAGTTTTTGTTTTTGTTGCGCTAATTCTTCAGCAGTAATCCCTGCGCCGGTTGTTGCGCCGCCGTCTTCGCCGCCGACATCTATCACTTCTGTGGTTGGAGTTGTTCCGGCGGGTTTTAATACGGCGGCAATACCCCCTTTATTGCTAATGTATCTCCAAAGAAAATACCCGCCGATTATTATACCGGCGATAACTAAGACTAGGCCGGTTATTTTTAAGATTTTTTTATAGTTCATTTTTATCGGCAATCTTTATCATAATTTGGAAAGGAAGTATCTTTAACAGTCTTAATTTCAGCCTCGCTTGGCGGATTGCTTGAGTTAGATTTTTTAAAATCCTCAATATCTTTTTTAGCTTTTACGCAACCAGAACAAGCCTTGCCATCCCTATTTATAGTATTATTTTTTTCGCAAATAGAAACACATGATTTTCTGTCAGAGTTCACAGCGAATCCTATATAGCACCGCGTACAAACGGATTGCTGACTGCCAATAGCTCCTTCTGAACTGGTAATAGCGC
>JBBTYU010000110.1:0-1325 GCA_038061675.1 Patescibacteria group bacterium
CCATGAGATATTACACAATCAAACGAATTTGATCCAAATTTTTTAATAATGTCTTTGGCGTCAGTTAAGTGAACCACGTTGGTCTTGTTAAATAATTCAAAAGTTTTTTCTGCCATCTCCACCATCTTTTGGTTATTATCAATTGCTGTTACATTGAATCCGTATTTAGTGAGCAATGCTCCAACCGCGCCTGTTCCAGTTCCAACTTCTAAAATTTGTGATCCGGGCGCAAGGTTGTTTTTTATGCGCTTAATAAGCGCGCCGACCGATCTCCTTTCTTTTTTTTGAAGATATCTATCTATTCCACCAGCGTGTTTAATTTTGTTTGCGTACATCTCCTCCCAGATCATATTATTTATTTCAAAATTTTACCGATAAACATTGCCCTTGCGTCGTCAGATTTATAAAAGGATGACGCGTGATTAATATCAAAACAATAATATTTTTTCTCCCCCCAGTTAACAAAAAAATCCGCCGAAAACACATTTAACCCAGTGCATTTTGATATTTTATCCAATACAACACGAAACCAATTTGGAATATTGGCGTCGGTATCATATGCTTTTTGCGCACATGCAACACCATTAATATAATAAATTTTTAATTCAATATTATCTTTATATTTTACATTTTCTTCGAGATAGTAATCCTTCTTTTCAGATAATAATTCTAAATTACTCATTAATGATTCTTTATTATTAATGAGAGTGACTAACCCTCGCGGGTTTTTAGATTTAACAAAAGCCGGCATCATAAATTTATCTACAGAATTGCGCTTACTAAATGGCAGCAATATGTGTTTTGGTGTGCACACGCCAATGCGTCGCGCTCTTTTTAATGATTCAAATTTTGATGTAAGCATGTCGCGCATTAAAAAGGCCTCATTTATGACAACTTGATTTTTCTTTTTAATAAGTTCTATAAATTGTGGAATACGATAGTCACTAGAAAGAAAGTATATGCAGGTCTGCGTAGTTTCAAAATATCCCTTGCTCACCAAATCAAATAAGTCTTTTATTTCGACGATTTTGCAAATCTTGCCACATTGGAAAGAATCGTCCCGTAGTTTTTTAACGCCATCTTCAAAACCCTCCTCTTTTGAATAGACAATAATATTCACAATGACCATTGCTAATATTAAATTAAATGTACATGTTTTACAAGCAAGCACATAGGATTTTGCAAATAGGATAAGTTAAGGGCAACAATAAGATAACCGTCTTTCATTTTGTCTTGATAAAAGATACAATGAAAGAATGTTAAATTTATAAATTTAAGAAACTATGAAAATTTTTGTCTTATTTTATTTTGCGATAAGAGATTTA
>JBBTYU010000111.1:0-4362 GCA_038061675.1 Patescibacteria group bacterium
CCAGTTAGAGAATCGCAATGACAGAATAAATTTAAAATTAAACAATATATGATCTACACCATAAACAACAAAGAACAAGAAAAATTCCTAAGATGCAAGGCGTCTGATTTTGATTTTTCCAAACACGATAAAAAAGAGATCAGGGAAATAATAAAAAATATGCGGCTGGAAATGGCAAAAGCCATCGGCATTGGTTTAAGCGCCAATCAGCTCGGAATGAATATGCGGCTTTTTATCGCTAAGGCCAGTGGCAAACAATATGCGATTTTTAATCCGATCATTACCAAATTTTCCAAAGAAACAATTTCAATGGAAGAAGGCTGTCTTAGCGTGCCTGAAATTTTCGGCGCGGTAGAAAGACCGGAAAAAATAACGCTGGAAGGATTTGATACCGGCGGGAAAAAAATAAAAATAAAAGCGTGGGGGCTTCTAGCCAGAATTTTTCAGCACGAAACTGATCACTTGAATGGGATTTTATTTATAGACAAAGCAAAAAATCTGCGGAGATACGAAAAGCAGGAAAAGAACAAGGGATTATAAAAATAACAAATTACAAATATCAAATTTTAAATCAAATCAAAAATTCTAATGTTTAAATTTTAGGATTTGAGATTTTAGACCTTGATTAAAAATTTAAAATTTGTAATTTAAAATTCATGAAATACATCTTCTTCGGAACCCCAAAATTCGCGGCCATTATTTTAGAGAAACTTATTGAAAGCGGGCTTATGCCCATAGCCGTTGTTTGTAATCCCGATAAACCCATGGGCAGAAAAAAAATCTTAACCGCTCCGCCGACAAAAATTATTGCTCAAGCAAACAAGATTCCCGTCTTCCAGCCCAAAAAACTTTCTGAGATAAAAAACGAACTGAAAAATATCAACGCCGAAGTCTTTGTTGTAGCCGCCTATAACAAAATAATTTCCGAGGAGATAATTAATATTCCCAAATTCAAAACTGTCGGCGTCCATCCTTCGCTACTTCCCAAATATCGCGGCGCCTCGCCCATTCAAACCGCTATTCTCAATGGCGACAAAGAAACCGGCGTGGATCTGTTTTTAATAGACAAAGGAATTGACCATGGTCCAGCGATAGCCAGCGCCGAATGTGAAATATCCGAAAAAGATAACTATGAAACATTAGAAGCAAAACTTGCCGAACTCGGCGCGAAATTATTGATTGAAAATCTGCCGAAATATCTGACGGGCGACATAAAACCACAAGAACAAGACCATTCAAAAGCCACTCTCACCAAAAAGTTTTCAACCGAAGACGGCTATGTAAATTTACCCCCCTCCGTCATTGCGAGTGCCCAAGGGGAGCGTGGCAATCCATATAAAGAGATTGCTTCGTCGCAGATTCCTCGCAATGACAAAAAAGAAACTTCTGCTGAATTAATCTTCAATAAAATCCGCGCCCTCAATCCCGACCCGGGAGTTTTTACGTTCTTCAACACCAAAACTGGCGAAAAACGCGTGAAACTTTTGGAAGCCAAACTAATTAGAAGCAAGCCCTTCGACAAAGCTCCTTCGACTTCGCTCAGGACAAGTCAGGACAAGTTAGAACTTCTCAAAGTCCAGCCCGAAGGCAAAAAATCGATGAGTTATAAAGATTTTTTGAATGGACTAAAAAGCGACTAGAAATTAGCGGCTAGAAAAAATTTTATTGGAAAAAATATTTTAAAAGAAAACGGTACCTACTTGTCTTGAACTTGCTGAAAGGACACCGTTATCGTTCTATCTATAAATATCCTTACGATGAGCAATTTCAATTAAGGAAATCGTTTCGGGATTTAGAAAAACAAAAATTATTCGCCAGTCGCGAGTAATACGAAACGAGTAAAACCCTTTTAGTTTGCCAACTAATGGCTTCGTATGAAGTTTTGGGTGAAAGGGATTTTTTGAAAAGATTTCAAGCAAATCAGCCAATTTTCTCTTAATCGACATTGGTATGTCCTTTGTCAATTTTAAAAAATCACTTGAATAAACTATCTTCATTTAAGAAGAAATTTGTTTAAGAAAGGTGTTTTTATCGGTAAAAATGAATTGGGGTTTTGATTTGAATTTCATTAAAACTCGCTTCCCAAACGAATCTTTGTATTCACCCTCAGGATCTTTAAGAACGAGAAAAAGCAACTCCCTTAAATTTCGAGTTTCTTCTTTCAATATTTTTATTTCCCTATAAATTTTTTCCGCGGTTTGAGTAGACATAAAATTATTTTATTTAACATCCTAACTTTATCACGGCTTTTAAAATAAAGTCAACTTTTTCTCGGCTCCATTTTTATATCAAAAAGGTAAAAACTGCGGCTGGCCCCATTTCTCCCTACGGGGCGTACCTGACACCGTTCACTGACCCGTTTCCATAATATTTATCTACGGCTTATATTTACTATGGTAAATATAAGCCGTAGAAGAAAAAATCAACAAAAAAACTCAATTTCTCTGACACCATTTCTTAGAACTTCTCAAAGTCCAGCCCGAAGGCAAAAAATCGATGAGTTATAAAGATTTTTTGAACGGATTAAAAAAAATAATTAGTGACTGACCACCTCGGGTTGGAACCCCGAACGATCAAGCCCAAAAAGGCTTTTTTAACTAGTTCTAGTTTATTATTTCGACGTGTCTCGAGCGCTAAAATTATTCTAAAGTCTCTTTGCAGATGTATGGTTTTTGTCCGTTTTGTAACTTACAATTTTTTCCACACTCATAATCATCAGAATTTTCACCATTGGGATTATAAATATTTTTTTGTTTATTTACCCAATTTCGGCATGCGTCCAATGAATCAAAGGAGCTCTCACTTTGTATATCTTTAAATAAATTACCCGCATCTGGATAATAGAATCCAGTATACGCGTCTTTTTTGAAAAGCGAGCCTAGCCATCCGACTATAATTATAAGGAAGATAATTAAAAATATTATATTTCTTTTATTTTTCATATTTTTATTCTACTATTTTCATAATTTTTTTTGCTACTTCGAATAAAATTTCTATTTCGTTTTGCATTCTATCCGCCTCATTTGGATCAATCTTACGAAGATTATCTTTTTCAAAATCGTATCTTATATCAATTAGGTCTTGAAGAATAATATTATTGCCATTATCCATTTCTACTAAGTATTCTGTAAAACCAGAATCTTCTCTTTTTTTAATACTCTTTATATTAATGTCATTTAATTCATTCTCTGAAAGTTTTTTTGATAATTCTTCAAGATTGTGCGACTTAATTTCTTTAATTAAGTCCTCTCTTTTTATCTGGTTGCTGGCTAGTAGCAAGCGAGATTTCAAAATTAATTCAAAATTGAATGACAGAAGTATATATAACGAACGCGAAAAAGCAGCATCAGTCCCACCTCTATGAATATGTGTAAGACATTGATCTAAAAAATGAAGACCGGAATTAGCGCGAAAAATTACTCTCTTCGCTAAAATTTCTTTCTCACTTTTATCTTGATTCATATAGTTTTTTCTAATAACTACTAGTCGCCGTTCTGCCTTCTTAAATTTCCAAGTTTGTAAATTCTAAATTAAAAATTGAAAATTTCTTTTATTCTGTGCTCAATATCTAAAATTAGAAATTAGTAATTAGTAATTAGGAATTGTTTTAGTATATCTATCCTTCGGTGTCACCCAAAAACCAAGCTTAAACTTGCCTCCAAGAGCCAGACGAGTTTGCGCTTCCAGTCCCGGAATAGCGCCAAAAATAATAAGAGTGAATGGCATCAGAATCCACTGTAAAAAATAAATGGCATAATGCCTTATTTTAAATCCTTCAAGCTTTTTAGGTAAAAGAATGATACTCAAAACAGCGGAACTGGCAACACCTATCATAGATAGAGATAAAATCCAACGAGTAATTACTGGAAGATTATAAGCCAAAATAGTTCTGTCAAAATCAGCGCCCCCGATTAAAACCGGAAGCCAGCCTAAAGCGAATATAAAAATAGCGTTAGTGGCCCAAGAATGAAATCCTTCAATTACGTTGAAAGCCCAATAAAATTTAGTTTTAAAAGGAATGTTTTTATTTTTTCTAAATCCATCCAGCATATAGGGGACATTTTCCACGCCAAATCCCCAGCGTCTTTGCTGTTTATAAATATTAACCGCGGTCTTCCAAAAATTCTGGGCGACATTGGCGTCCATAGAAACCGGATAAAACATCGGCTCTACTCGCCAATCGCCGTCGTAATATAAAAATAATTGCCAAAATATCCTGGAATCTTCCGAAACCACATCTTTCTGCCAATAACCAATTTCAACCAAAGCTTTAAAGGGCATAGAATGCGAGGAAAATGTAGTCATTCTTTCCGGCCTAGCTTGTTGCATCATATGCCAAAAAGTCGCGGAAAAAGAAACTAC
>JBBTYU010000112.1:0-8076 GCA_038061675.1 Patescibacteria group bacterium
ACATTAAGTTCGCTATTTTTTAAAACATTTTCTTTAACGATTGCGGAAAAAACATCGTTCGGCTTTATACTGCCAAGAGAATCCAGCTTAGTTAAAAACTCGCCTTCGGTTTTAATTTCACTTAAATACATTTCCGTTGTTGCGGATATTTTTAATAAAAATTCTTTTTCAATATATTTGGTTTCTCCAACAGGTAAAAGACTATAATTTTCCGGCACTCTAGCCAAAATTCTTAAGCTATTCCCTTCCACCGATTTAACAATTCCGCTTATATTATTAAATCCGGCCTCTTCAATTTGCTGGCGAATCTCCTGCATTGATTGATTATAGGATCTGACTGTAAAATAGCGATATGCGCCAAAAGCTATCAGTAATATCGCAACCGCTGAAACTAACAAAATAATTATTTTTTTGTTTTTGGTCATATATTTATTATACAATAAATAGAATTTTGTAGTTATACACTGTATAACTACCTTAGTCATTATGAGCATAATAATTTAGTAATTCAAAGTAAACTTAATTATTTTATCCTAATTTAGATGTCTCTTTGATTGATCAATTATATTGCGCTAGTTTATCCCGCACCTTTCCAGAATACCCCGCAGCTTGCTGCGGGAATGAATGGATATTAAATAATCCTTTCTGCGTGGGTTTAATACCCCGCAGAAAGGTGCGGGATTTATTGAACTCACTTTTGCTATATTTGACAATTTTGGAAAAGCGTGCTATTATTAAAACATAGTATTAGTACCTAAAAAATTGAATAAGCTCTAAAGGAGGATAGTATATGAAAAATATATGGATAGCCGTACTCATAGTGATCTCTTTTGTGTTTGTCTCACAGACAAACGCGGAAGATTTTGTAATGAGGAGGGATTCCACTCCGGCTGTATCCAAAGAAGTTTCCTCTGATGACGGACGGCCGACAAAAGAGGAGCTTCAGAAGATCGCCGAAGATAAAAGTACCGAGACGATAAAAGTTTCTAAGGGAATGTCCGAACCGAAAGTTATTCCCGAAAAAAAGCCCAAGTTCAGTGTTGAAATGGGTGGCGGAAAAGGGTTTAATCCCTGGAGTTCGGATGACACAGGCTTTGCTCTGAGCGACTACAAGACAAGCCCTATGATAAACGCTAAGGTCGGCTACGCAATCTGGAAAAATCTGGAATTGCAAGTCGAATATAGTCATTTATCGGGGTTTGAAAAGAGGACATTCTTTATAGACGGCGCAAACGCAGTCTTCAAAAGCAAAAGAAACCGTGCCTTCACGGCCTTCACTGCCAACATCAGATATTCCCTGCCCTTGAATGTAAAGGGTATTTCCTTTTCACCATATGTTGTTGGCGGAATGGGAAAAGTACGGCTAAATAATCGTGGTGTTCTTACAAAGCAATGGGAGTCCTTATATGCGCCCTACAGCGCTTCTACTCCAGTGGTTTATAGCGAAAAATGGCAGACAATTGGTTCGGGTAGAAACTGGAAAATAGGAGGAGGTATTAACATCAAACTATACAAAAACCTCTCTTTATTTTCGGAGTATGGCTACTGGAAAATAAAAATAGGGTGGAATAATACATGGAGAAATTCAGAAGGATGCTCTTTTAAAGACAGCGGATCCACGACTTTTGCTTATTCTACTGTAAGCGGAGGACTTGGATTCAAATTCTAACAAACAAAAAGCCCGTTTAGCTATTATGCTAACGGGCTTTTATATTTTGATAATTATTACTTATTTCCACTTCCGCTTCCTCCAGTTCCCCCACTTCCCTCGCCAGCTGATGACTGTGATTCACATATTCCATTATCAATATTACACGACTTTCCGGAAGGACAATCACCCTTAAGATTTCCGCAATATCCCCCACAAAGATCTCCACCGCATTGCCTGCCCAAACAATTAGCTATACGCGGATCAGTTTGAGTCACCGTGCAATCACCATAATTTCCACTTGCGCAGGTTTTTGTTCCGATGCCGGAACAAATTCCAAAAGCATTTGATTTAACACAAGACGTAGCAACGGGCCCGCCACCGCATAATCCCCCGCAACTATCACTGCCGCATTCCTTTTTGGTTTCGTCTGTATTGGTACAATTTTTTATAATCGGATTTTCAATTTTTACGTTTTCGCAAGCGCCATATTTACCACTGCTACAAGTTTTTATGCCAGCGCCCGCAACAGAGCAAGTCCCAAAATCCACATTTTTAGTACAAGATACCGCAATGTCGTTTATATTGTTATTGTTACTACAGAATCCTCCGCAACCATTGGAACCGCATTCTTTTATAGTTCCATCTGTATTCTTACAATTGGCAACGGGGTCGCATTCGGTACTTAAAGAAATAGCAGAAGACCCTTCATATTTATTGGTCGTAACGCTATTTTTTATAAACATTTTCCAATAAGTAGGCGTGGAGGGTATGGTAAAACCAATATTACTGGTATCGCAATCACCGCCGTTAAGTTCGCTTAAACCATCGGCGCGATATCCTGTTTGCTCGGAAATATCAAAACATTCGATTTGTTGGTTAGGATTGTTTATATTTACCAATTTAACAGCGGCGCCGCCTAAAATATTTTTACCGATTATGGTGTTTAAACGAATTTTATTATCGACAGAAACTATTGCTGTTTCGGGAATAAAGCTAATATCACTTGGCGGCTGATCCCATAATGGCGGAGAAATTGTCAGGCCGTATTTAAGAACGGCTGTTTTTTTACCAATGGTTACGCTTATATTCAACTCTCCAATCGGCGTTGTATCGGGAACCTCGCAGCTTCCATTAATAATCGTCTTAGAATCCTGAACTTGCCAACCCGAACACGCAAGAGAATTCTTGGCATCGTCATATATATTAACTCCCCCAAATACACCAGATGTAAAACCCACTCCCGTGAGAGTAAATGGCCCCTTTATACTTGTCCCAGTCGTTCTATATCTAACTTCAGACGAAGGACCTGCGCCGTTAATATTTATAGCTCTGACAGAATAAACATAACAACTTCCTTGTTCATAATTTATATTATCTATAATAGTGGTGGTGGTTACTTTGGACAAAAATAGTGATGTTGGAACTGTAGGCGATAAATCTCCGCAAAGCACGCCTTGATTGCCAATATATCTATCAACCTTATAACCGGTAATGGCGCTTCCTCCATTACTCCCGGGAACCCTCCAACTCAATTTCAAGCCGCGCCGTTCTTTTACGTATTCGGCCCTAAGATCTCTCGGAGCGGAAAGAGCCATAGAATCAAACATCGGGGAAACTGATTGATCACTATTACATTCAGCCACTGTAACATTGCACGGAATAGTAGTATTGTCTCCGCAATCTTGAGTCCAAACGGCCCTACACATCCCATTCTCAATGCATTCGCCGGACCAACCAGAAAAAGTTGATAGCGGATCCGTCGATTTAGCAGTGAGAGTAATAAATTTATTGGAAAAAGTCGCGGTCACATCGCGAGCGCTATCCATTTTAATTTGGCACGTGCCAGTACCACTGCAGTCTCCGGTCCAACCAGAAAATATTAAATTAGGATTGCTAGTTGTGTCGGCGGTTAAATTAACCACTGCTCCTTTCTCATAATTTTCTAAACAAGCCCCCCTATCAATACCGCACCTGATGTTTCCATCAGTTACCGCGCCAATGCCATTTTTATGAATAACAAGAACTTGCGGGTCTGTCAGACTAACAATACTAAATAGATCAGCGCTTAATCCTTCAGTACATTCCCCTGAAAAAGTTTTGGAGCAAGTAAGTTGGATTTTATATTTATTTCCTGATATATCACTGGGCACAGTAATTTCCGCTGATCCTTTATTTACAACATTTTCCGCAAGTGTTCTTATTGGTACAGTTGCCTCATACGAACCGGATTGCACTGGCATATATTCACATTTAACATTTCTTGCCCAATACATTGTTTTAGTCGCTTTTGGACAGGCAGAACTAGGACACGACCAAATATCCGTACAGGTTCGTTGACTACTAGAATATGTTGAAGGACAGAAAAATTTTTCTGCACTTCCATCACATGTGTCTGATGGCGGAGAGGTGCGTAATATTTCGGCATCGAAAGCCGAACTCTTTAATCCTTGGGGATCGTAAATGGTAAAACCGTTATACCAACTTTGACAACTTGAAGAATCATAACAACTATTTGTCTGTGAGCCCTGTTTATATGCGCAATCAACGGTTCTTGCTAATGCCCGAATTCCTCCTTTTGATTGCAAGTTTTCAATTGAAACATCCGTGCAGGTAAAATGTTCGCTAGCATATGTTGCCGGACAAAAATCCCTTTGATTTATACTACCGCACGTATCTGACGGCGGAGGAATGGGGACTGTACCAGGGTTAATGATATTCGTAAGCCCGCTAGGATCATAAACACTCCACGGACCACCGTACCCCGTAGGACAATTTAAAGGATCAAAACAAGTATACTTATCCGAATTAAGAGACAAAACATTGCTAACAAATGAATAAATCGGGATTTGTTTTTTTTCTAAAAGAGTGATGTCAGCGTTTGTCCCTCCAAAATAATTCGCATTCCACTCCACGGATTGAGTTGTTCCTTGCGGTAACTTCTCGCCCCCATTTGGATATGCAATGGTTAACGCCTGATCAGTAGGCGCCGAAAAAATACTAAACGCGCCGCTTCTCGCTGATTGACATTTTTCTATAAAATTAGACGCACAGCTTATCTCAATAACATAATTATCAGATGTTGGCTGGTCATCGGGAATAGTAAGCAGTACACTGCCGATATTTAGCATATTCAACCCAATTGGGTAAGATATTTCACTATCCTGATCAATTAATTGGATATTCAATGTGTCTTCTTTTAATAAATTAACCGTACTCCAACTAATTTCGTGTTGTACATCGCTCATCCACCTCTCTCCCCCTGTCGGCGTAATGAGAGTGATTGCCACTGCCGGTCTCGCAAACATACTATCTAGCGCATTCACCAATCCATAACCATAATAATTGTCTCTTCCGGGCGCGCCAAGATCAATCGCAGTAGAAGTAAGTTGAGCGCGAACCTGCGCAGGAGTCCAATCAGGATATTTTGACAAAATAAGCGCC
Source organism: Patescibacteria group bacterium (assembly GCA_038061675.1). Lineage (GTDB taxonomy): Bacteria > Patescibacteriota > Minisyncoccia > UBA6257 > 02-FULL-45-10c > JAHILT01. The sequence goes on from JBBTYU010000112.1 coordinate 5,093, forward strand.
GCCACTCCCGAAACCATCGGCGCGGCATCAGACGTACCACTGGAAAAATCATAAGCGCTTCCCATTTGCGTTGAGATAACCCCGTCTCCAGGAGCAACCAGTTCAACTTCCGGACCATAAGAACTAGAATTAGCGCGTTGGTAATCCAGACTAATTGAACCGACTGCAATTACATTCGGAAACGCCGCCGGATAATTCACTGGAAGTCCCAAGGCCCCATCATTTCCAGTACTTGCCACAAGAAGAACACCGCGCTCGTATGCATAATTCACTGCAGTTTCGTATTCTCTGCTATAAGAGGGACTACCAACGCTCATATTGGCAATATCCATACTATTCTGCGCGGTCCAATAAATTCCAGAAATTACATCGCTCATAGAACCCGTGCTGGATGTACCGCCTAAAACTTTCACTATATATAAACTAGCTTCAGGCGCAATACCGACAATGCCCGTATTATTATCAACCGCCGCAATTATACCAGCCATTCCCGTTCCATGACCCTGGTCATCATCCCATTTATTCAGATCAACAACGGCAGTAGAAATAGTTTTATCGCACGGATATGGTACTGTTATTTTAAAACGTAGTATTTTTATTTGTTTATAACACGTACTAGAAATAGTTTCGGTAACAGTAGAATTAATAGTAAAATTAATTCCACCCTTAATATTCGCAATTAGATCGGGATGGTCGCGCTGAACGCCAGTGTCAAGAATGGCTATTTTAACACCCGCGCCCTTGTTGCCGCCGCTCGCGCTCCATACTTTATCTGCCTTCACATACACCGCCCCCCAATCAATTGCCTGCGCATTAGGATAAACTTCTACATCTTGCTCTATAGAATCTACGCCTCCAGATAATTTATTTCCCAAAGAAGAAAATCCAATTCCTCCAACCAATTTTGCCCAAAATGAATTCTTCAAAATCCCCTCTTCGGCATTCTTATCAGGCAAGCTTGCAACAATAACATTTTTTGTCGGCCAATTTAAAACCTTAATTATCTGTCCGCCATTTTCAATAATAATCCCTTTCGCTGATTCTGTGTCGCTCCAAGATTTAAGCGAAACTATAACTTGTTTAGGATATTCCTCTTTGACTATGGCGGTACTGGTTTCTGATGAGGCAGATAGTTCTTCTGATGGCGACGTTGCGCGCACTTCCAGTTTTTCTGGCGCAGACAAAACATACTGACTCGGAGTAGTTTGAATTTTATTTATAATAAATAAGGACAAAATAATTACAACAATACAAGACACGATGACAATTATTTTATTTCTAGAACTAGAGAAGAATTTTTTAATCATATAAATATTACTCAAATTACTTTTGACATGGATCTATGAGAGTACCCGGAATCAAGATGTAATCAGAATTGTAATTATGCATACCACTAAAATCAAAATAATTGGGTTCGGGTTCGGGTTGAGGTTCGGGTTGAGGTACGCCGGGTTGAGGTTCGGGTTGAGGGATAGGTTTATATATAACCTCTGTATACGTCTTACCAGGAATTTCAACAATAATATCTTTGTGTTTAATAGTTTGATCAAGAACAAATGCTGTTGTAACTTGTCCAGGAACAAATTTTAATTCCGGCTGATCCGGAGGAAAATAAGTAGCACCACCCCAAAGTCCTTCACTTACTGTTCCAAAATCTCCATTATTCTTGACACTGTAAACTGAGTTACCACCCACAGTTTCGTAATGACCAGGAATACCTACGGTACGACTATAACCAGGAATAACTTCAGTTTTTCCAGGAACAACATATTTTTCGCTTGGAGTAGTTTTAGTAACTGGAACATATTCATAAAATCTAAAAGAAGAACCGCTAGACTCTGGAGTATAGTTGCCCGTCATAAAGTCAATTACATTCGTTTCTCCAGATATGACGCTTTTTATAATATTATAAATATCATTTAAAAAATCCCGCGCCGCAGTAGTGCCGCCCTCTTTCACTGTTTCTGTTTTAGCGTCAACAACATTCCCGCATACATCAGTAGTGGGCAAATTAAAAGTACCAATTACTTCTTTGGGTTGATCAGAAGTGAGGCCTTCTACAACACAGGGATTATTGCCCGAGCACGTGCTACCGGACCAACCGGAAAATATCCAATCATAAGTAGAAGATTGTGTTGCAGTAACCTCCCCTGTCCCACTACCGGGATTCGTAAGATTGACTTTAACCTCACAAGGCGCCGCCATTGCTGATCCAATAAGTAAAAAAGAAACCGCGATAGATGCCAAGGATACTATTGTATGTAATCTTATTTTCTTATTCATAATAATCATAAGTTTGCCCTATTAAATAATTATACACTTATTTCATAACTAAAGCCGGTTCTATTGAATCAATTCTTACATCTGAAACATTATAAGAAACATCATTGTAGGCAGTATAAATTACACCGATTGAAATTAGGACGAATAGATAAATTGATAGGATAATTAGATTTCTGTTTTTGGCCATAGTTTTATTATACCTTATTTATTATATTTCTAATTTTTTATTATATAAAAAATAACATCAGTCGTTAGTAGTGGTGGGCGGAAATATAGAATCAATAATTAAAGGTTCCTCAATCCCGCAAGAATTTACCGTGCAAGTTGTTGCGCCACACGCATCCACGCTTTCGCAAACCCCATTACTACTATTACATACAGAATACGGCTTTGTTTGGCCGGCGGGACAAGCGAGAATGTTCACAGTTACCGTATAATTTTTAGTTCCAGGCGGAGTATTGGCGTCATATACGGTATAGGTTTTTGGGCCAGTGAAATCTTGGGAAACACCAGAAACCGGACTGACTGATTGGCCTGTAATTTGAATGGCTGGGGTGAGCGAGAGTTTACTGGTTCCGTAAGGGAGCGTGAGCGAAATATTAGTTCCGACAATATCGCCATATACGCCTAGTATTTTGAAAGACGTAATGTCTTTAGCATCAATCGAAGCCACGCTCACAGTTACCGTATAATTTTTAGTT
>JBBTYU010000112.1:8176-11198 GCA_038061675.1 Patescibacteria group bacterium
AATGTCTTTAGCATCAATCGAAGCCACGCTCACAGTTACCGTATAATTTTTAGTTCCAGGCGGAGTATTGGCGTCATATACGGTATAGGTTTTTGGGCCAGTGAAATCTTGGGAAACACCAGAAACCGGACTGACTGATTGGCCTGTAATTTGAATGGCTGGGGTGAGCGAGAGTTTACTGGTTCCGTAAGGGAGCGTGAGCGAAATATTAGTTCCGACAATATCGCCATATACGCCTAGTATTTTGAAAGACGTAATGTCTTTAGCATCAATCGAAGCCACGCTCACAGTTACCGTATAATTTTTAGTTGAATCGTTAGCGGCGGTGACGATATAGGTTTTTGGATTTGAAATGGAAAAATTATTTGGCGTTTCTTCACTCACTTGAAGAACGGAGCCAATTTCGACGGTTATTCCGGTAGTTATAAATGTTGCCACCAAAGCAGAGATATTTGTTCCATAGGGAAGCGTGAGCGAGATATTGTTTCCGACAATATCGCCATATACGCCCAGTATACTGAAAGACGTAATGTCTTTAGCTGAACTTAAAATAACACAATTATATGTGCCGTTTGCCGGCGTACATACGTTCGGTGCCACACAAGTCTGACAAGGTCCGCCAGCAGAATTTGTATTAATACAAGTGTTTTCGGGAAACTCACACTCACTGCCGCCACCACCAGTGTAAATACAAGAATTGAAACTACTGGAACACGTATAATCATTTAGGCAGGTGTTAGGGCATACTCCATTGCAACCATTGGGTCCGCCGCACTTTCCCGAACAATTCGCTATACAATTTAAATTTGGTGGTTCATCTTTATAAGGAGGTATTATAATGTCTAAATCTGGATCTGGATCATCAATGTCTCCGGTGGGGGCGTCACCGATAGTTCCATCGTCGTTCATAACGGATTTTTTTCCCGCATCAAAATCAGCCGGACTGATATAAAGCCCGGATTTACTGGACACTTGTCCGGTAATAGTAATTTTAAGAGTATAAAAAGAACGAGGCGTGGTATCGGTTTGAATAATAACTATACCCGCGCCCGCAAGAAGAGAGGGGTTATCAGGATTTTTAAGTTCTCCGTTAGAATCAAAAAGCTTAACATTGGCGTCCGAAGAAAAGAAAACTACATCTGTAATAAAAGGCCAAGCTCCTGTAGGATTATAAAATATAACACCGGAAGAAAGATTCATTTTCTCCAATTTATCCTCGCCCACCGAATAACCATCAATATCTTTGTCTTTAAAAATATAAAATGAATCTTTATCAACGTCCTCGGATTCAAATCTTGCTCCATAACCGCCGATACCAGCTGAATTTTGCAGCGCTAAACTCTTGGCTCTGCTTACAGTTGAAGCGATAAGCGCGGAATCTTTTGAAAGGCTAAGCTGAAGCTCGTTTAATCTATTATTTAATATCAAAATAGCCGAAGTAACCGCTAAAACGCCTATCACGGCTATAACTTCAATAAGAGTAAAACCAGAATTATACTTATTTTGCGCTTTTAACATATTGATATTATATCATTTTTGGGACTTCCGATGTCCATGGGGTCAGAAGAATATTTGGGACATCGGAAGTCCAAATTATTCGTTTGACAAAATTTACAAATTGTCATTGCGAGGTCGCCAACGGGCGACCGTGGCAATCTCATGACAGATAGATTGCTTCACTGCGTTCGCAATGACAGAAAAAATACTCGCAATGACGGATTATTCGTTTATTCGCAACAAATTCCTGCCTGCCCCCGCCTGTCGGCAGGCAGGGGCAGGCAGGCGTTATTAGTTGATTTACAAAAGTTCAAAAAACTTAAAATATTGGGTCAAAATATTTTGGCCGAAAAAAATCAAAGTCGCTGAACCCAAAACTAGAAACGGCCCAAAGGGAACGCTGTCTTTAATGCCCTTAATGCGTTTTATTAAAAGATAAATTCCATAGATAGAACCGATTATAAAAGAAAAGATCAGAACAAAAATAATGTCCGGCCAGCCGAAAATAATGCCCAGGGCTCCTGCTAGCTTTAAATCGCCTACCCCCATCCCCTTTCCGCGAGTGATTAAAATAATCAAACCGATTATTGATAAGCCGACAATAGCTCCCAGCAAATGATTCATCCAAATATTTCCTCTAAATCCAAAAAGCATAGAAAAACTTCCCAAAAAAGAGCCCTGGCCGAACTCTGAAAAAATTTTATAAAAACTATTTTCCGCCGCCAACAAAATACCTAAAGCGCCCAAGAAAATATTTAATTCATCGGGAATAATATAAAACTTATAATCAATAGCCCAAATCAAAACAAAGATTAAAAATATCGCTATCCAAATAGCGCTAAAGATCAGAAAAAAAGAATTAGGAATAATGAATGATGAGTAATAAGTTGAGAAATACAATGGCAGGAGAAAAACAAAACCGCCAGCCAATTCCACCAAAGGATATTGCCAAGAAATTTTAGCCCCGCAACTGCGGCAATGCCCGACTTGCGCGAAAAAACTCACAACAGGAATGAGCTCATACCATTTAAGCGTTTTCTCGCAGGACATACATTTAGAACGGCCATCACATTTTTTAAGATTGCAAAAAAAGCTGTTTTCAGGAAAATAGCGAAAAATAACCACATTTAAAAAACTGCCTACGCAGAGACCGATTAAGAAGAGAAAATATGGGGACATTCAATTATTATTTAGTTAACGAGTTCACGAGTTAACGAGTTTAAATTCTAATTCGTTAATTACTAATTTCTAATATCTGTCATTGCGAGCCTCGCCTTGCGGGGCGTGGCAATCTAGTTCCCCGTTGTCATCCCGTACCCCCGATGTGGCTCGAGGGCATGCTTGATACGGGATCTAGTTTTTTTCTCTGGATTCCCGTTTTCACGGGAATGACAGACATAGGGAGAGATTGTCGTGGCTTCGCCAGATCTCGCGTAGCGATGACTTCGCCACACTCGCAATGACAGACTGGATTTCCTGCCTACCGGCAGGCAGGCAGATTAAAATTTGATGCAGTATTCTTTAT
>JBBTYU010000112.1:11208-20980 GCA_038061675.1 Patescibacteria group bacterium
ATTCTTTATTTGTTGCGCTATTATTACATGTTGTCTCACATCCATCTCCCGTAACCGTAAGATAACCCTCAGCTAAGATCTTTGCATTAGCTTCTTCAAGTGTTGTCTTAACAACATAACCGCCAGTACAAATACCATATCCATAAGAAGAACTGCCTGGATCTTTGGGCACCTTATCAATAACGCCTGTAGCGGCAGGCTTTGCAAGGGCTATTTCCCAACCAGCAGTAGCTGGATAAGATCCGTTTTTGGCATAATAAAGCTCTAAAGCATTGGTAATCTGTCTTAAATCCGTAACTCTCCTAACGTCTCTGCCGGACGCCCTAAAAGTACCTAGACCTAATAAAGTGAGCGAAGACAATACACCGATTATAGAAATAACGATTAAGACTTCAATGAGGGTGAAACCCTTGCTGTGTTTGTTCATATTATTTATTTTCTTTTAATAGAGGCTAGGCGTATTTCTAAGTCTTTTACCCGCTCTTTTAGAAGTTCAAACTCATGATGATCAACAATGCCGGCAAGTTTCTTTTTAATATCAATTAATTCCATTTCGATCGCATCTAATCTGCCACCAGCCAATCTTTGCCAATCCTCAATCTTATCAAATCGTCTATGCATTTCTCCTTTCACTTCTTCGAATCCATTTTGGACCATTCTCGCTAAATCTTCAGTTTTTTTATCAGTATATTCTCTAGTTTCCGTAAAACCTTGCTTAACTGCTTTCAGTAATTGTTCGGTTGTTACTTTATTTTTTTTCATATTTCTAATTATACACTAAAATTTTAATAATTATCCACAGCCCATTCAAAATTTCTAATTGACCTAATTGCTCTAATTGACCTAAACAAATCTCAAATCCTAATATTAATAATTATTTAACTTTCCTATAAATCATACTCTTTTTTAGGTTTTGGAGCTTGAGTCATTATTTAGAAATTAGGAATTAGAAATTAGAAATTGTTTTAGTTTAAAAGGCCTGTACCAATCCATACATAGGAAGCAAAACAGCGGCAAATAATATTCCCACCGCCACGCCCATTACTATCATCAGCGCCGGCTGGATTAATTCTACCAAATTATCAATTGTTTCTCCAGCCTCCCTTGTATAAAAATCCGCTACTCTGGCTAAAAGCGCGTCTAATTGACCAGTGCTCTCGCCCACGGCTACCATTTGGCTCACTAGCGAAGGAAAATAAGCGCTATTTTGCTCTATGGCATTGGACAATAAAACACCCTCGCGGACAGCGTCGGCCAAATCTTTAATGGAATCGCGATAAACAATACTGCCGACGGTATGGCTGGAAATTTCAAGAGCTTGGGCCACGGGAATACCGCCTTTTATAAGAACACTGGCAGACTCGGCAAATCTAGCCACGTATGTTTGCTTAAATAAATTTCCAAAAACCGGAAGTTTTACCGCTACTTCATCAAAAACAACTTTTCCTTCCGGGCTTTTAAAATAATTGATTAAACTGATGATTATCATTACAGAAAAGATTAAAAGAACCAGCCACCACCGCGCGACAAAATCTCCTAAAAATATAAATATTTTAGTAAAAAATGGAAGGTCTATATTTGCTTCTTTAAAAATAGGGGTGAGCTGGGGAAAAACAAATCCCACCATAATTCCCGCGACAACGAAAATCAGAGCGAAAACTATAGCCGGATAAGTGAGCGCTCCCTTTATTTTTGTTCCAAAAACATATTCTTTTTCCAAATAGTCGGCTAAAAAATTTACCACTTCATCTACACGGCCGGTAATTTCGGCCGATCTGATCATGCTAATATAAAAATTGGAAAAAATTTCGCCATGGCGCTCTAAAGCCTGGGATAAAGAAAGACCAGAATCAACATCCGAGGAAACCTCGCCGATTGTTTCTCTTAACGCAAGATTGGCTGTCTGTTTATAAACATTTTTTAAAGAATCACCAAGAGAAATTTTAGCGCCCAAAAGCACGGCAAATTGGCGCGTGAAAATCATAACATCTTTCTTTTTTACTTTTTTCAAAAAATTAACTGCCGGATCATACCAATGAGGAACCTCGGATGATTCCAAGCTCAATAAATATAAATTGTTGCCAATCAAAATATTATAAGCCGCTTCCCGATTTACGCCCTCTACAAATCCGGTCTGTAATTCCCCTGTTTGAGTTCTGGCTGTGTATTTAAACTTCATGCCAATTTTGTTTAATTTTTATATTTTTCTTTTCTGTAGTTAAAAATTAACTACAAAATTGAGCACCCTGTTAAATAAGATTTGAGGCATCTCTTTGTAAACATTTTACCACGATACGTTTTAAAATATTTTTCTCTATGCATAGCTTTTTATAATCCTCAAATCTTAATTTTGTCATTTAGACAAAATTATTTAACAGGGTAAAGGTCTTGTCGGAACAATCCCTTTACATTCTCTCCAATAAAATCCTTAACTCTGATGGATTCAATGAATATAGTTCCGCGTTTTCAAGAGAAATTTGTTTATTCCTGACTAGATTAACTAAAGATCTATTTAACGTGCTCATGCCGTCTTGCATGCTGGTTTCAATAACCAAATCAATTTGATAGGATTTTCTTTCTCTTATCAAATTTCTAACCGCGGAATTAACCAGCATTATTTCATAAGCGGGAATTCTGCCTCCGTCAATTCTTGGAACAAGCCTTTGAGAAACAATGCCGACTAAGGTAGCGGCTAATTGGGAAGTGACTTGGCCCTGCTGGCTTGGCGGAAAACTGTCTATAATTCTATCAATAGTTTGAGAAGCGGAATTAGTGTGAAGAGTGGAAAAAACCAAATGGCCTGTTTCGGCCGCTGTCATTACCGTACCAATAGATTCGGCATCGCGCATTTCGCCCACCATAATAACATCCGGATCTTGTCTTAACACCGTTCTTAAAGCCGCGTTAAAAGATGGCGTATCTAACTTCACTTCTCTTTGAGAGATAATACATCTGTCTTGGACAAATAAATATTCAATCGGATCTTCAATAGTGATAATATGATCTGTTCTTTGGTGATTAATTTCATCAAGAATAGAGGCTAGGGTGGTTGATTTTCCGTGTCCGGCCGGACCCACCACCAAAACAAAACCTTGGGAAAGCTTAGCAAAATCATGAAGAATGGAGGGAAGGCTTAATTCTTCAACAGTTTTTACTTCGGCCGGAATAAGCCTTAAAGCAGCCGACATAAAACCTCTCTGAAAATAAACATTGCACCTAAACCTGGCCTTATCTTCAAAAGAAAAAGCAAAGTCCAGCTGTTTTTCTTCAAAAAAAACTTTTTTCTGCCCCTCATTTAAAAGACACATTACTATGCCCTCAACGTCTTCGGGCGCTAAAATCGGTTCTTTTTGAATACCGATTAAAATACCGTCAATTCTTAGGGTCGGCCTGCGGCCGACCGAAAGATGAAGGTCGGAAGCATTCTGTTTTGCCGTGGTAAGAAGCAAATCATTTAATCTTTGTTTGTAAACCGCTGGGTCAGTAGCCATAATATTTAAATAATTTTGTTAATTGTAATCACTATTTCTTTTAATTATACACTATTTTATTTTATAATATAAATTTTCTTTTCGCCTATTGGAGGATAATATTCCAATTCGGTGGCAGAAATCCAGCACGACCTGAAGTGATGAAGCGGTTCAGTGGTTGATGCGAAAAATTGCCGCTCACTGGTAAAAAGATTATAGATGTATTAATTATTCTCACTATTATATCTGAATATATTTCCCGTATCTGTGGCTGATGTGAAAAAAATAGTAATCATTGCGAGTTATTCAAAAACTTAAACGTGGCGAGAATTTGATTGAAAATATCTTCATACTCTTTATTTGCCCCTAAAATTACTTTATTTTCTCCAAGAGTTAAAACAATCGAAATTTGAGACAAACCTTCTTCTCGGTATTCGTATTTTTTTCCGGGCCTATTGACTGCCATCACATCTATTCCTCGAAGATCACGGAATGCATTGTCGGCAAAATCAGGTACCACTATATTAACAAGAATTGGGTCGGGTAAATACTTTACTTTAGTTGGTACAACAATTAAATTAAACTTGCTGAATGGGCTACCATAAGGATTTTCTATAATCTTCCAATCCATCGGATATTGAAATTCAAATCCATATTCCGTATTACGATAAGTTTTGGTTCCTACTGTACTGGTCGCCTGAACAGGTGAAATAGAAGAAACATCAGTGGGCGTAGTAGTTGAATTTTGTTCTCGTTGTTGCGGTTGTTGCGGCGGCAAAACTTCTGTCTGTTTGTAATTAGAAAACAACCAAAAAGAAAATCCAATAAACACAACTATCACAATCGAAATAATCAGCCACTTTTTCCTAATAATGCTCTCTGGCTCCATGGTTTCAAACTTATTAAGGAACAATTCGAACAGAATCCGAACCTTTAATTATAGTTCCATTAAATAATCTTCCTTCCAAATTCGCCTTAACGTTATTTACTGTCAATTGCAATGCTTTAGCGACTACATGAACAACAATGTCCGTAAAGCCGTCTCCGTTCACATCCTCAAAACTTGCCATTGGCTGACCGTTGCCCTTTAGCTTCGCCGGAGCATTTGCAAGTTTAACGGTAGCAGAATCGACTTGCTTAACATCGAAAGTCGCCGAACCGAATATCGCAACTGGCACGACTCCATTTGATTTTAGGTTAATACTGTTCGGATAATTGCCGGGCTTGATATCAATTGCTACAGGCACAAAAGAACTTGTGGTACCAGTCTCTGATGTTGTTATGCCATAGCCATTAGTGGGAATTTGACTTATTGGCACATTATCAGCGAGAACTACCAATTGGTCATTCACCGAAAAATCAAGCGTGTATGTTGCAGTGAATGGAGCGCCAGATTCGGGAAGAACTTTAATTGTATAATCCCCGGTTTTTGCAATATAAGAATATATTTGATCAATAGGGTTTCCATCCATTCCTTTTTCCATTTCCGAGTAATAGAGAACCCCCGGAATCTCGCGCAGGAATTCTTCATCTGAAGGAACGACTGTTGTCGGGGTAATAGTAAATCCATCGGGATCGGTTAGGACGAGGTCCACAGGGGAATGGGAGACTGCCAAAACAGCTGGCAGAAGTGCTGAGACGACCTGCTTGAAGCCAATAAAACCTATTTGTTGTTTTAAATTATCTTTACTCGCGGAAACTATACCAAGTTGACGCGATCTAGCTTGAACTATATCAAAGCCGTCACTCTCGCCAACGTACATCGCCACGTGATCCATAAAACCATTTGAATCCCAATCAAAAAACATCACATCTCCCGGCCTTAACTCTGATTCCGCAGTTGAAGTCGTGTTATATCTATACTGCTCATCCGCGCCTTCGGCTTTTACGAAATTGTTGAAGCGCGATTTAGTCGGGTCAAAACTTCGATTATAAGCCCACATAATGAGGCCTGAACAATCTACCCCAATGCCAGTATCAACAGATTTAATGTCTGAATTATAGTAATGATAACCTGTTTTAATTGCACTAACTGTGGCAAATAAACTTTGATTATAATCCCAACCCTTTCCGCCCAATAAATATGGCTGATAAATCAATTCTTTCGCAAGATTCGCGGCTTTATAAGACAAAGGCAGATTCACAATAAAATCCACGTTCCCCGCTATTCCAAACTCCTGCCAGTCGGAGGCGGCACTGGTCACTGTATCCACCGCTCTTGCTCGCCAGCGATAGTTGCCATCCTTGAGTCCGCTTGCTGTTACAATGGCAATGCTTCCCGGAGCAACGGGGGTACTCGTGGCATTTGCAACTCCTGTAAACGTTGCGCCGGTTGTGTATTCTACTTCCAACCGCAGTTGGTTTGTAGACGAAGATTGGAGCATCGCCCCGAAAATAACCGTCCCTTCGGTTGTTACAGAGCCTTCTGAGATGGTATTTGTAGCATCTGACTTGAATTGGTGTAAAGAAGCTATCGTTGGGGAAACATAAGCGGGAATAAATTCCATATAAGCATCTTTTACGATTGTGTCGGTATAATTCCAATTTTCACGATATAAATTTCCATAAGGATACGCCGTATTCACATTAGAGCCATATAAATAAAAACCGCTATAATTGCCTTGTATTCTTAAAAAATAACATTTATCTGAATATGTTGCTCCCGTCATTATATTCGAAAAAGTTAAAGTATTTACGCCCGTTGTAAAAGCCCCGCTTGCCCGAGTGAGTTGTTTTTGAAAAATTATGCGAAAATTTCCGTCATAAGGGTCGCCGCAATTAAGATGTTCCATTAAATTTACTTCCACATAAGTCGTCGTGGCATCTATATCCATTTTTACTTTTATAGCCCCAATGTCATCTCTTTGAAATTGTGTAGCTACTAAACTTAAATCCTGATACCAATCTGTTGTTTTAATTGTGCTTTTATAAATATCAATAAGTTGATTATTGTCTGTATTAGTTAAAGCAAATGCTGAAAACGGCGTAAAAACGCCTAAAATAAGTCCCGCAAGTAAAATAGTTGATAATAAAAATATCTTTTTCATTTTATCTCCTTGTTAGTTGATTATTTATTACTCACTGGTTTCTCTTAAAACTTCATCTATACCGACCGTTCCCTCGAGGGCTTTTAAAATTCCGTCTTGCCGCAAAGTCACCATCCCCTGTCTCTCGGCTTCTTCTAAAATATTTGCTTCATTTGAACCGCTATTGATAATTTTCTCCAGCTCTCTAGTCATTTTTAAAACTTCAAAAAGACCGATTCTGCCGACAACTCCCTTACCCTTGCATACAGGACAGCCAACCGACCTATAAATAGTAAAAGGTTCTTTCATTTTTAAGGAAGATTTAACGATTTCGGGAAGTTGGGCTAATTCTTTTTTAATTATTTCCGCAACCAAAGCCGGAGCTTGTTCGGCTTTTTTGCATTTCTCGCAAAGCTTAGAAACCAATCTTTGTGAAACAATTAGATTTAAAGAGGAAGGAATTAAAAATGAATCCACTTTCATATCTATAAGGCGAGGTATGACGCCAATGGCGTTGTTAGTGTGGAGAGTAGAAAGCACTACGTGCCCAGTGAGCGCGGCGTGAACTGCTAACGTTGCGGTTTCGCTATCGCGGATTTCACCAACCATAATAATATCCGGATCTTGCCTTAAAATCTGCCTTAATCCGGCGGCAAAATCATATCCTATTTCGGGCTTTACTTGAGATTGATTTATTCCATCCATATAGTATTCAACCGGATCTTCCAAGCTCACTATATTCACCTGAACCTTATTTAAAATCTGCAGAAGAGCATAAAGAGTCGTGGATTTACCAGAGCCTGTCGGGCCGGTAACTAAAACCATGCCATATGGTTTTGCAATCGCTTCTTTTACTATTATGGAATTCTCTCCTCGCAGTCCCAAATCATCCAAACCCTTGAGCCCGACCGATGAATCCAAAACACGAATAGCTACTTTTTCTCCGGACGGAGTTGGAAATGTGGCAACGCGAAAATCTATATCTTTTCCAAAAACTGAACTTTTGAATCTTCCATCCTGCGGAACACGATTTTCATCAATCTTCAAATTAGCCATTACCTTAATTCTGGAAATAATGGGCTGATGAAGTTCTATGGGCATTTGGCTCATCTCCTGCAAGTCTCCATCCATTCTAAAACGCACTCTCATAAATAATTTTTCCGGCTCAAAATGAATATCGGAAGCGCCCAAATTAACCGCCTCGCGGAGAGTAGAGGCGACTATTTTAATAATCGGAGCATCTTCGGTAACCGAAACTTTTTCTTCAAGCTGAACTGTTTTTTCTCTTGAAGTGGTTTTAATATTCTTTAGATTCAAAGATTTAATGGCCATGTCCACCTCATCTTTGAATGGCGAGAATTTCCTTAAAATAGCGTCATAATCCCCAAAGCTTATCAAAAAAATTCATAAATTTATTTGAAGCTGTTTAGCGATAAATTTTAACGCGTCTTGAGCCTTTTGATCGTCGGGATTGAGCATCCCCACCACTAACATATCAGACGTCTTAGAAAGCGGAACCACCTTATATGTCCTGGCAATATCTTCGGAAATATATTGCAAAATATCCTTGCCAATATCTTCAGCTTTAATTTTTTTAAAAGGAACTTTTAATATCTGGCTTTTGAGTTTGGCTATTTCAATCTCATCCACCAAGCGCTTGTTGTAAATAATTTCTTCCGCGCTTTTTTGAGTTAAAAAAGATTCCCTAAGAATCTTTTCTGAACTTTCTTGATCAATTAATTTTTTTTCTACTAAATTTTTTAATAAAACTTGCGCGTCCATAAAATATTTTATATTCTTTTATTTATTAAAAACTAAGAAACGGATTCTTTCTAATGGGATTGGCAGCAGATCCCGAACCGGATCCAAAACCGGACAAAAAATTAGACCCTTGCTGTTTTACTCTGCTCTGAAGATCTTTTTTGGCAGCGCTTAAAATACCGACAAATTGATCATTATCAATAGCCGAAATATCTGAAATTCTTTTTTGGCTGGAAGGCGCGATATATTCAATAAGCGGAGCCTCGGTAAAAAAAAGCAAATAAGACCCGACAATAGCAAGGATCAGTAAAATTCCCAATATTAGAAATGGCAGCCAGCTAAATTGTTTTCTTTCTTCTGAAATTATAATAGCCATAATTATTTAATTTAATAATTATTTTACTTGATAATAAGTATCTACGACTAATTCATAATTAAAAATTCCTTTTTCTAATTCATTGGCCTGATAAACTCTTAATGTCCCAAGATTAATAATTCTGACATTGCTTTCTAAAAACTTTAATAATTCTTTAAAAGACTCGTAGGATCCGGCCAATTTCATAGAAATTCTTAAGGCGCTATGATTTTTAATCAAGGAGTTTGTTGACTTTTGCTGAATCGGCAGCCTGTCCAAATTTACAGAATCAATAGAAATATTATTTAGAGCACTGATCCTTTGAATTTGAAAAACGACATTGGCCACTTCTTCCTGATCCGGCAATGCTAAAACTAAATCCTTTTGAGTCTGTTCTATATCAATTTTATTTTTAGCATATAAATTATTCACATAATCAACGGCTTGCGCCTGCGCATTGTAAAAATCCGAACTGGATTTTACTCGCCCCCTTAAATCCTGAATTTTGTTATATTCCGGCTTTACTAAGGCAACATAAATAATTAAAGCTGACAATATTAATGCCGCCGAACCCATCAATGCTAATAATCTTTTGGTAGAAGCTTTCATAGGTGTTAGCTTTTTTCAAATAATTTGGGCGATAAAATCAATGTGGCTCTAAAATTCACCAATCCCTCCACCATTCTAGACTGGTTTAAGATATAAACTTCAACCATTGGCTCTCGGTCGTATAAATAAAGCTGGCGGCTCAATGATTCAAAGTCTGAAGCAGAACCGGACAAAACCATTGTCCTGCTGGCAACATTTAAATCAACGTTAGTGTAATAAACGGACGGAAGAGTGATCTTTTCCAGGGTCGGAAAAATCTTCACGTTATAAATATGCTTTTCAAAAATATTTTTATAATTGGAAAGCCTGGAATAAAAATCAACAAAGACATTTTGGGATTCCGGAGAAATATTCGCGGCTAAATCTTTAATTTCCTGATCCTTAGCGGTTATTTGAGATTCTAAATAACCGGCGTATCCAAAACTAAGACCAAGATAAATTAAAATAGACAAGAAAAAAATAACAAAAGAAAATACCAAAAGACGCCAAGGCAAACCAGAGCCAGTACTGCCAGACTTCATAATTTGATCTGAAACATTTTGACTGTATTG
>JBBTYU010000112.1:21080-29900 GCA_038061675.1 Patescibacteria group bacterium
CAGAGCCAGTACTGCCAGACTTCATAATTTGATCTGAAACATTTTGACTGTATTGAGGCATATTTCTAATTTCTAATTTCTAATTTCTAATTTCTAATTTCTAATTAATCTAATTGCTCTAATTAACCTAAACAAATCCCAATTATTTAGGAAGGAAGTCGGACTTCCCGAGGATTGAATTTATTGGGTTTTGGAGTTTGGGTCATTATTTAGTAATTAGAAATTAGAAATTGCGCTTGGGCTTATACCTGTTTAACTCCCAAACCTAGAGCCACTGTCAAATAAGGACTAAGTTCTTTTATAATCGGCTCCATTTCCGGAGGATAAGAAATTTTTAAAAAAGGATCCGCTCGCTTTACCGGCAGGCCCATCTGGGCTTCAAAATATTTTTCTATTCCGAGCAAATTCGCTCCTCCTCCGCTTAAGATTACGCTGGTAATCTTTTCATTATAATTTTTTTCAAAATTATTCTTTACTCTTTCCGCTTCATTAATTATAACATCTAATAAGGGCATCATTAGTGTGGATAACTCGTATTCCCCTCCGGTACCGGTGAGACCCCTCATTTTTTTCAAATCTTCGGCTCGCCTGATTCTTATATTAAGTCCGGAAGAGATTGTTTGAGTGAGCGATCCGCCGGCAAAATCCGTTTGACCGGAAAATTTAAGATTGCCGTCTTGAGCCACATAAATACTGGTAGAACGCGATCCGATATCAACAATAAGCGTATCCTCTGCTATTCCACTGGTTAAAATACGCGCCACGCTCAAACCCTCTATTTCTAAGGCTAATAAATTAAGCCCGGCAGCTTTAAAGATGTTTTTATATTTAGAAATGATCTCGTTAGGAACGGAAACCAGTAAAATTTGCTGTACCCTGTCCCCATTTTCATTTTTCTTTTCTCCAACTCTTAGCCAGTCAATCGTGACCGAACTTATTGGAAGCGGAATGTATTGCTTGGCTTGAAAGCCCATAATCTTAGAAGTGTCTCCGTCCGGCATAAATGGCATTTCCAAAAGCGTTGTAAAAGCGGAAAAGGACGGCAAAGAAGCAATGGCGTTCCTGGAACTGCTTTTCGTGTGCTTCACCATCATTTTTAAAAGCTCTACGGTTTCATTTTCAAGCATTTTCAAGGAACTGGTTTGAATGGCATTGTTCGGCCGTTCTAAGTGGCCATAGCTCTCTAAAAATCCATAATTCCTTAAAAATGGCAAACCCTTGGTTTTAACAAGCTCAATAACTTTTATTGAAGTGGTGCCGATATCTACGCCTAAATAAGCGCCGCTTCCGAATATTGATTTTAAAAAATTGAAACCCATAATGTTATTATATCATTATGCGCTTTATTTATAAACTCAAAAATATACTATTAGACACCTTATTTCCGCCGATATGCCTAAGCTGTCGAAACCTGTTGCTAGATCTAGAAAAAGAAAATAAGATTTGCCAAAAATGCCTGGACTCTATCCAAATCTATTCTTCCTTTTTCTGTCCCAAATGCAAAAATAGAGTTCCCGACCTAGAAAAAACCTGCCACAAGGAAGTAAAATTTTTATTGGCTCCCGCCGCCGACTATCAAAACCAAGCAGTTAAAAATCTGATCTGGTTTTTAAAATATCATAAATGGCAAGGCGTAATGAAGATTATTGAACCAATAATAAATAGGTATTTGGATGTTTTAAATTCTGATTTTAAAGATTTTATTGTAATCCCTATCCCTCTCCATCCTGACCGCCTCAAAGAAAGAGGTTTTAACCAGTCCGAACTTATTGCTGAAATATTTTCAAGAAAAACAAAAACTATCTTAGAACGAAATAATTTAAAAAGAATTAAGCTCACTAGAAATCAAGCGGAATTGAAAAATATTGAAGAGAGAGAAGAAAATATAAAAAATTGTTTTAAACTGAACAATCCGGAAAAAATCAAAAACAAAAATATAGCAATAGTAGACGATGTTTTTACTACCGGCTCAACTATGAATGAAGCCGTGAAAATACTCAAACAAACCGGAGCTAAAAAAATAATAGCCTTCGTTTTTGCGAAGGCTTAAAGGGACGCTCGCCGCTTTTTTATTTCCTACCGGCATCGAAGTCCGCTTGTTCCTGCGACAAGCGGCTTCTGCGTCTCACTCTGCCGATTCGCTCAAAGCGAATCCAAGCTCGGCAGAGTTCCGAAGCTGCCGCACGGAAACAAAAAAACGTCTCGCTAAAATTGAAAAAGGATATATTAAGATTGACATAGAGAGTTGATAACTTTATTCTAAAGTCAGCGCATTGAAATTAAAATCAGAAGGAGGATGGCTATGAAAGGAATACTAGCGACTTTAATGTGTTTTTTACTTTTTTCTCAGGCATTCGGACATGAAGCGGATAATCAGAAACATCCCGAACAAGAATGGAATTTTCTTTTTACAGACGTCAGTAATGTTGATAATACATATAGGGGATTTTCATTTATGAAAAGTAATTATGCCAAAACACAATTTCTTGGCCTAAGTTTTAGCGGTGTTAATAAACCAAAAGTAAAAAAATCCAGCGGGGCATTCAGCTTTACACGGGAAATAGACACTGAAATTAATGGCTATATATTCAAAGACACGGTCCAAATTGAAGGCAGAGAAGAAACAGTTAAAAAAGAAACTAGTTATACTTTCGGACTCGACTTGCGTTTTTTGCCCAACAAACTGCGCAGTAGAAAAAAAACCGAGTTATTTAAAAATATTGAAGGTGGAATTTTTTGGGGTGGCGGCGCCGAAATAAACCTCAGCATTGTTACTCAAAAAACTACTTTATATTTCCGTCAAGGAAATGACGGCTTAAACACTGTAAATATTCCAACATTTCCTACATCTACTTATGTTGAATGGGGACCATACTTAGTTTTTGGAGTCTTCGGCAACATGAACAGATTAACAGCGTTTATAGGGGCCAAGAAAGTGTATTGTCCAAAAAACAATAAAATTTCTCTCGCTTCAAATATAGGAATAAAATTCTGAAAATCATCCCCTCACTGCTAGCAAAGTGAGGGGGTTTTATTTTTAATAACCTTGGTGGACCTAAGGAGAATCGAACTCCTCTCTCCCGGATGCAAACCGGGTGCTCTACCACTAAGCTATAGGCCCATAAAACATTTTGTGAAGCAAAATATTCGGGCGTCCCGCGAAGCGGGATTAGCCACTTCAAAAAGAATAAATTAAAAGCCAGGAATCAGCAAATCTTTCAATTCGCCATAACTATAAAAGGTTTTAAATTATGCAGAAACGCTCAAAGCGATCAGATTTAGATCTTTTTAATTTAATTTCGGGATTATATTTTACCAATTTCAAATTCCCCTTATTCTTTTTGAAAACGGACTCCTGAACTCGCATATTATCAAACATAAAATATTTATAATGCGCATCAAACAAATCTTCGGTAAAATAAACTCCGGGATTAAGCTTATCAACCAATAACGTAAATATTGCCGAAAATATTCCGACAACAACCTGCGTATAAGTGGAATTGGTTCCAATCACTGCCGCATTTGGAATGCTATTAAAGTAATAGACCTTTTTATCCGGATAATCCAATAAAACTCCAACGTTATCCGCGCCATCTAAAGCTTCACGGATATTATCGCCCAAGATCAGGTCTTTTTTGCTAATTTTTCCTTTTTTCTCGTAAATTTTAATGAGATTTTCCAGGGTTTTGGGAAAGATCGCGTAAATAAACTTGGAAGGGATGTCGTATTTATAAGACATAGAAACATTTTCTTCGTGAAGAACCGTGATTCCTTCGGGATATTTTTTAAGCTTCATAATGGGCTCCAAAATACTTTTCATATTTTCCCTATTTTCTAAGGCGTTGGGAAAAAGATGTTTTATTTTGCGCCTGCCCAATGCTATGCCGGACGGGTCCTTGACCGCTTCAACGATAAATTCGCGGATCGACCAAGTCGTTATTGAATGCCATTTTTTAGCAATCATTGAAGTATCAAATTCAAAATGGATGATCTGTTTCGGCATTCCAAATTTTTCTATTCCATACCGCGCCCACATATTAACATTCCCGGGATTCATACCCGCGCAAAGTATGTGCGGCGCGTTCTTTAATTTATTTTTTCGCGGATATATGTCAAAAATTAATTCGTCCGTTGTTTTCTTATCATCGTTCATCGCGGTATTGATATAAGAAACTCCGGCCTTATTAGTTGCCTCTAAAATTTCTAAGGTATTGGCGTCGGTAATGTCCAAAACAATGTCTATTTTATTATCTTTTAAAATATCCAAATATTCTTTTTCTCCCAGCTCCTTTTGGAGTCGAAGATTCTTGACTTTATATCGGGATTTTTTCGGCAAATCAATTTTTTTATGCAAAAAACGATAATTTAAAACTTTATGGTCAATAGAGCAATTTTTCAAAATTTTACTATTTTTATCAAGCAAAACCAGCTTACCAAACAAATTATCGCGATAACCGCTTAAATAATGCAAAAAGGCGTTGGCAACTCCGCCGGACGCGCCCAAAACTAATAAATTAGGTTTCTTTTTCTTCATTTTTTATAATATTAAAACGGCTATTTTATTTTAGCATAGAAATAATTCATTTCATGAGATTCAAGGCGCCCCGCACCAGATCCGCAAGAGCGGAACGATGCGGGGCAGCCCCGAACCAAACTATGTTCTGGTTTGGGGCGGAGGGTGTAGGATTTGAACCTACGAGGGACTTTCGTCCCAACCGCATTTCGAGTGCGGCGCAATAGACCACTATGCGAACCCTCCTTAAAATATCGGAGTCTTACAAATAATATACCAAAACTAGCCTAAAATAAAAATCTAGCTCCTCACAAGCTAGATTTTTATTTTTTGAAATTTCAAAACTTGTGTCTCTTCGAGACATCTCCCGTAGGGAGAAAAACAAAGTTTAAGAAAGATGTTTAGAAACAAGCTTGGTCATTTCAAACATATCAACAACCTTCTTTCCTCCAAAAACTTTTTTCAAATTTTCGTCAGCAATAATATTGCGCTTAGCCTTTGGATCCTGAAGATTTTTCCCCTTGATGTATACCCAAAGCTTTTTTACCACTTCACTGCGAGGCATTGGACCCTTTCCAACTACTGCGGCCAATTCGGCGCTCACTGTGAGCGGTTTCATAAATGCGGAATTAGTTTTTGCCATAATATTTTTTATATTTATGAACCTATCTCAATAGATTCTATAAGGCGACCTTTTTTATTTTTTAACTGCCAAATAAGTATATCATACTCATAAAAGAGTCAATCCCATCGTTATGGTTCAATAGCTAACAAATTTAGGGATAAAAAAAATCCGACTCCTCACAAGCCGGGCAGTGAAAATTCAATTGGTTCGTCAGACGAACATAATCTACAAATAATCACCAATATTGAAAATAAAAAAAGTTAAGCAATATTAAATGATTTGTGGAATATATTGATTGAATTTCTACTGACCCGGCAAGCCGAATTTTTTAAAATTCTATTTTACTTCTTAGAGGGCAAAATCTTGCACATCTTGCAGCCGCACTTCACGCACTCGCCCTTCATCATTCTTCCCACTTTGCCGCCCTTCTTTTTCATCTCAACTTCATTTTCATTCTTCATTTCCATATTCATTTTACACCTCATGCATCGTGCTTCCATATTTTTTTAAATTAAGATTAAAACTAATCACGACCTTAATATAAGTATATCACGTTCACAAAAGGGCCGGCAAATCTTTTAACTCCGAATTCGGACAAGTCAAAAAATTTGCACACCCTGTTAAAACGTCATCCTCACAACAACGCCTAACAGAAACCCTTTTCTAAACGCGATACTAAAATATAGTATATATCATATTTTAAAAAGATATAATAAATATCTGTGGATAACCACACGAATACGTGAATTTCTAATTTCTAATTCTTAATTTCTAAATAATGAACCAAGCCCCAAAACCCATATAAAGTACGTCCTTAGCTAGATACTTGGTCATTGGCGCTTGTTTAGGTTGATTAGAACAATTAGGTCAATTAGAAATTGTTTTAGTTTTATTGCTAATTATCCAAAATTTAATTATTATAAAACGAGCTTTAATAGTTTCTCGTTCCGGTCCTCGGGCAAAGAAATCTAAACCCCAACTCATTCAATCGGTCATCGGGCATTAGAAATTAGGAATTAGGAATTAGGAATTGTTTTAGTACCGCCCTCGTAGTTCAAAGCCGATCTATCCCGACCTTGCGTCGGGACGCGATTGTCGGCTCTCCGACTTCTACTTCGTAGAACGTCGGAGTGGATAGAGCCCCACACTAAAAAATAATACAAAACAAAAAACACGCGTCTAACAATATGCCCTCGTAGTTCAATGGATAGAACTGCTCACTCCTAACGAGCGGATAGAGGCACGCCCCCTCACCTATGTTTCTTTAAATACCTCCCCGTAGTTCAATGGATAGAACTGCTCACTCCTAACGAGCGGATCGAGGTCCGATTCCTCGCGGGGAGACATAACACATAGGTGCGGGTGGTAAACCCCCTCACCTATACATAGGTGCGGGGGTAAAATTCCTCTCGAGGGCACATCACAATGTATATTCTAGTGCATACTTCCCACATTTATATTCCTGTGGTACAATTAAAATATGCAAACCAATCCAGTATTAAAAAACAAAGTTCAGTCTCTAAGAAAAACCGGAAAGACATTTGGGGAGATGCAGAAAATCGTTGGCATTAAAATACCAAAAAGCACTCTTTCAAATTGGTGCAAAAACATTCCCCTTCCACCAGCCTTTCAAAAGCGTTTAGAAAAAATAAATTATGTTAATTTAAGAAAAGCTAGCAAGCTGGCAATTGAAAGGTCAAAAAATGCAAAATTAAATTTAATAAAAGATTTAAGAAAAAATAATAAACACTTACTTTCTAAAATAGATAAAAATGTCGGAAAAATGCTTCTTGCAATGCTTTATTTGGGAGAAGGAGCAAAAAGGGATGGAATATTGATGTTGGGAAGCTCTGATGTTAATATAATTAAGCTCTTTTTAAAATTATTGGAACTTTGTTATGAAATTGACAGAGATTTAATTAAATGCAGAATTTCATATAGAGCAGATCAAAATATTGGTGAATTGACAAATTATTGGTCAAAAGCAATAAAGGTACCAATTAAAAATTTCTATAAAACCATACCCGACCCTAGAACTATTAACCGCAAAACTAAAAAGGCGGATTACAAGGGCGTTTGTGTAATACATATTTTGAAAAGTTCAAAAATTCAGTTAGAATTAAAAATTGTCAGCGAAATCATAATGGGCCGTTAGCTCAATTGGTAGAGCGCTACTATGGCATAGTAGAGGTAACCGGTTCGAATCCGGTACGGTCCACAAAAATCGCCAAGTCATTAGGCGTTGCAATGGAGAAACTTTTGAAATAAATTTTATGAACTTTATATTTACCATTATCGCTGTAGTGTTTGGCCTATATCTATATGACCTTATAGAAGAGGTTAGAGATTACTTCAAATCAGGTAGAGCGCATAAGCAACTTTTGAGGTGGAAAAAAGAGTGTGAAAATAACATATCGGCTGGCAAAAATGTGGAAGAGAATAAAAGCCACCTTAAAGTTGTAGAAAAATCTTTGGAAGAATTTTATGCAAACAAAGAAATTTGAAGATTTAAATAAAGGCGAGCAGATTAAGGCAGATTTATATTCTAGGGCAAATGCCATGAATGGAAAATATAGAGCTGCTCAAATTGGGCTGGACGATTTAGCGGGGATTAAAGATAGTGATATTTTCTTTTTGGAAACATTAAGAGTAAGAGCTGATTCAGCTGATAAAATAATCGCTGAAGCTGAAACGCAAGGCAAAGATACGACTGATCCAAATGTGATGAGAGAGTTAGGAGAAAATATAAATGCCCTAGGTAAACCAATCCATAGAAGTGAGGCAATAATGACTGCCATTTTTGTTTCTTTGCAACTAATTGCATATTGTGGAATTGCCATAGGTATTTGGGGACTCGTTTTCAAGAAAAGTTTTTTGGTATTCGGTTTTTGGGGTGCAATTGTTGGACTTTTAATTAGTTTGTTATCCGTTGCCCCCGTAATCGCTTTTCAGAGAACAAAAGAAAAAGTTAGAGATATGTCGTTCGGTGCCGGTGCAATATGGGGAAACTTGGGAATTATTATCGGAGTTTTGGGTTTGATAGCTTGGGTGATAAGGTTAATATTTTTCAAGTAAAATTATGGAAACAAAAAATAATTTAACAATAGAGCTTCACAATAGAGGAGTTTTCATAGAAACCGATATTGATAAGGATAGATTGCCTCTATTGTTTTTATTTTTTTGGGACAAGATCGCTGTGTCAATTTCAAACGATGATGAGTCTTTGAAGTTAATTGCCGATGTCTATAAAAAGTTTACTAGTTATATGAATGGGAAAACAGAACCTTTTGCGGAGGAATGGATTCCACCTAGTGCAAAAGACGAAAGGCCACAATTAACAATTAAAGGAATACTATCGCTAGACGATAACGGATATAAACTCAATTTAGAATACGACCCGATTATCAATGACGAAAAATTGATTACAGAACAGACTACAAAAATAACAAAGGCATTTTTCAACTACACTGCAATTGTCGCGGCTAACGGAGCAAATGAAAGTTTCCAACGATTCTTATTTCTTGAAGTTGCCGCTGGAAATTGCTATATAAATGAAATCGGACGCCCTGATGTTGGACATATAGGAATCGCTCCTCATAAAGCTACGATGGAATTGGTTAAATTTTTGGAATCAAGAAAATAAATTTTATGCCAAAGACAAAAACTACAACTAAAGAATTTG
>JBBTYU010000113.1:0-5628 GCA_038061675.1 Patescibacteria group bacterium
TGGGCGGGGCTCTGGCGGAAAAAGAATTGTTTTTGGCGCGATTATTGCCTTGATGGCGGTTGTCGGTTCCTTGTGGATTTTTAGAACCAGTTCCTTTATTCAGGGAAATCAGACGCTTTCTCGGCTTACGGATCTGTCTTCTTCGGATATTAATATCGCGGTCAGATATCAAATTTGGAATATGAGCTGGCAAGGATTTAAAGAAAGGCCGATTTTGGGATGGGGGCCGGAAAATCAAACCGCTGTTTTTTTTAAATATTATCAGCCGGAAATGCGCGAGCAACAGCCGTGGTTTGACCGGTCGCACAATATTATTTTAGATTGGCTGATCAGCGCCGGCATACTCGGACTTTTGAGTTATCTGTCAATTTTTGTTTTCGCGATTAGAACGCTAAATAAAAATTATCGCGGCAAAAAGATAATTTTTGAAGAATATATTTTGATCATCGGCATTTTCGTTGCTTATTTTTTCCAGAATCTATTTCTATTTGATAATATCGCCACCTATATTCCTTTCTTCGCTATTTTGGCTTGGATTTATAGCGTTTCTATCCAAGACGAAAGAGCAGAATTGTCTCCCTTTGGGAGACCTCTCGTAGGGAGGGAAACAGATAAGGCGGTTGCGGTCATGGTTTTATCCGTTTTCTTTTTTTATTTTTATTTTATAAACGTAAAGCCGTACCTGGCAAACAAAAATCTGTTTTTGGCCATTGCTAATAGAAATGATTTAGCCGCGGCTTTTGATTATTTCAAGGCGGCCGATAAAGAAAATACTTTTTTGGGAAGGGACGAGATAAGGGCGCAATTTGCGGATTTTTTACGGGCAGCCGCTAGAGAAGGTATTCAATTGGACGAGAGCAAAAATAAGCAATAAATATGAAATTAATTATACAGAAAGTTGTTAAATAAGGTAAAATAACAATATATGCCAAAAACTAAAGTTGAGGGAGAACTTGAACTGGGTAAAAAGCTTTCCATTATAGACTTGGTTGACGCCTTGATTGAAGATGCCTACAACGCTCGGGCTTCGGATGTCCACATTGATCCTGAAGAAAAACGTTTGAGGGTAAGGTTGAGAATTGACGGCGTGCTTCACGACAGTTTTATTTTTCCCGAAGAAATTCATTCGGAAATCGTCACTAGAATTAAAGTGCTTTCAGGCTTGCGAACCGATGAACA
This sequence comes from Patescibacteria group bacterium, assembly GCA_038061675.1. Taxonomy (GTDB): domain Bacteria; phylum Patescibacteriota; class Minisyncoccia; order UBA6257; family 02-FULL-45-10c; genus JAHILT01. Next base: position 1,180 of record JBBTYU010000113.1, read on the forward strand.
TCAGGCGGCTCAAGACGGCCGTTTTCGGGTTAATATTAAAAGTTCCGGACCGGTGGATGTCCGAGTTTCTATCACGCCGACTTATTACGGCGAAAATGCGGTTTTGCGTATTTTGGCCCAAAAAGAGGAAAAATTTACTTTGGAAACTTTGGGTTTTAATAAGGAAGACGAGAAAAAAATATCCGAGGCGATTAAAAAGCCATACGGCATGATTCTTTCCACCGGACCGACCGGTTCGGGCAAAACTACCCTTCTTTATACTTTGATTAAAAAATTAAATACTCCGAAAGTTTCAATTATCACCATTGAAGATCCGATTGAATACGCCATTAATGGTATTGATCAAATTCAGGTGAACCCTCGCACCGGCCTTACTTTTGCCAATGGTTTGCGTTCTATTTTAAGACAAGATCCAAACGTTATTATGGTCGGCGAAATTCGCGACGAAGAAGCCGCCGGGATCGCGGTGAATGCCGCTTTGACCGGCCACTTGCTTCTTTCCACTTTGCATACCAATGATGCCGCCACCACTTTGCCCCGATTGCTGGATATGAAAATTGAGCCATTTTTAATCGCCTCCACCGTCAATGTCGCTATCGGACAAAGACTGGTGAGGAAAATTTGTCCTAATTGCAGAGTTAAAAAAGAAATTACTGAAGATGAAATTAAAAGTTTAACCGGAATTTTGCCGGAAAAAACTTTACTCCGGGTTAAAAATAAAAACTTTTATCAGGGAACCGGCTGTGATAAATGCGATCAAGGCGGCTATTACGGCCGAGCCGGCATTTATGAGGTTTTGGAAGCTGATGATGATATTAGGAAGGCGATAATCAGAAAAGCTGACGCTTCGGAAATTAGGGAGATCGCCATTAAAAATGGGATGACTACGATGATTGAAGACGGTTTTCAAAAAGCCGCGGACGGCATTATTACAATTGAGGAAATATTGAGAGTCATACACGAATAAAACAAATCAACGAATAACGAATTGGCGCGAATTTACGAATAAACGAATATGAACATATTTTTAAGAATTCCTGTCCAGGAAAAAATTATTTTTGCCAAAAATTTGGCGGTGATGACCAAGGCCGGCATGCCGATTTTAAGCGGCTTGCGTCTGCTTCAAAAACAGACCAAATCCAAATCAATGAAAAAAATTCTTGACCAGCTTATTGATGGCGTGGCCAATGGCCAATTTTTATCCGCCAGTTTGGAGCAGTTTAAAGATATTTTCGGCGATTTCGCCGTTAACATTATCCGTGTCGGCGAAGCCAGCGGAATTCTTTATGAAAATCTTAATTATTTATCGGAAGAATTGGCAAAAAAACAAGCTCTGCGGCAAAAAATATTGAGCGCCCTCATTTATCCGATTATCGTTGTCGTGGCGACAGTGGTAATCACGGGCGTTTTAACTCTTTACATCTTTCCTAAAATTCTGCCTATTTTCAAAAGTTTGAATGTCACTCTTCCGATTTCCACCAGAATTCTTATTGCTGTGAGCGACTTTCTTCTGGCTTATGGCGGTTACGTCGCTATCGGAGTTGTTGTATTGATTATTGCCGGCTGGCTGTTAGCCAAGGCTCAAGCTATCCGTTTTTTTATGCACCGCTTTATTCTTCGTTTGCCGCTTATCGGCGGTTTGTCTCAAAATTATAATCTGGCTAATTTCTGCCGGACTTTGGGACTGCTTCTCAAAAGCGATATAAAAGTGGTTGAAGCTGTAAATATTACCGCCGACACCCTCACCAATCTTGTTTATAAAAAAGAACTTAAAGGTTTGGCGCGGGAAATTTCCGGTGGCGGAGAAATTTCAAAACATTTAGAGGAAAAATCATATCTTTTTCCAACAATGCTCACTCAATTGATAGCTATCGGCGAAACTACCGGAAATTTAAGCGAGACGCTTTTGTATCTTTCGGAATTTTACGAGGCTAAACTTGATGAGACTACAAAAAACCTGTCAACCATCCTGGAGCCGCTGATGATGTTGATTATGGGCGCGATTGTCGGTTTCATCGCCATTTCTATTATCACGCCGATTTATGAAGTTACGCAGGGATTGAATAAATAAGATGAAGGGATTTACCCCCACACCAGAACGAGCATTGAGCAAGCAAGAACGCAAAGCGTTTGATGTTCGTTTGGTGCGGGGGTTTACTCTTATTGAGGTAATGATTGTTGTCGGTATTCTCGCCGGTTTGGCCGGCCTGGGCTTATTTGTGAGCGTTGATCTTTATAAAAGTTACGTTTTTCACTCGGAAAAAAATATTTTGGTCAGTATTATTCAGAAAGCCAGAAATCAGTCCTTGGTTAATATCAATGAATCCAAGCACGGAGTATATTTGGAAAACAGCCAATATACGATTTTTCAAGGCGAAAATTACGCCTCTCGGAATGTTGTTTACGATGAAATTATTCAGGCTAAGACGGCAATTAGTCGGACAGGCTTAACGGAAATTGTTTTTGATCAGTTGAACGGTAATCCAAGCGTCACTGGCAATATCACATTGAGCGACAGCCTTCGTTCATCAATAATATCCATAGAAAATGAAGGAAGAATTAATTGGCAATAATATGAAAGGTCAAATCACTTTAGAAATTCTTATTTCGCTTTTCATTTTGGTTGCCAGTATTTCGGCGGCGGTAATGGTTTCTTTCGGCAATCAATCAACGACCGTTGACACTCAATTAAGCAATCAGGCGCTCTATATTGCTCGGCAGGAAATGGAAACCGCCAGGGGAGCAAGCCGGCAGGATTTTAATTCCGTTGTTTCCAGCTCATCCACCGAGGGCATTTATTCAAAAGAAGTTTTAGTGGAAAATATTGATGCTTATACGAAAAAAGTGACCAGCCGGGTGAGCTGGGAAACCGAAGTCCTTAGGCCTCAAAAAATTGAACTACTCACTTTTCTTACAAACTTTAAAAGCCTGCAAGAATCAGGCGGCGATAGCGGCGGCGGCGGTCTTTCCGGCGATTGGAAAAATCCCAGGACATTGGGATCAGTTGATTTAGGTCCGGGAAACGAATCTGTTGATCTTGATGTTTTAAATAAAATTGTTTATTTGGCGGCCCAGGCATCAGATAAGAAAAAACCGGATTTTTATATTATTGACGCCACTGATGGAGAACACCCCCTTGTTAAATCCAATCTTAATACCGGTCCGGGCCTAAATGCCCTAGATGTTGCCGGACAATACGTTTATCTGGCTAATCGCGATGCCGATGCTCAATTGCAAATTATAAATGCGAGCGATCTTAATAATCCGGTTTTGATTAAATCGTATAAATTACCGAATACTTCCGATGATGATGGAATTCCTTTAAGTATTTTTTACGCCAGCTCAAAAATTTATCTTGGCATGAAAAAAAACAATGGTCCGGAATTTAATATTATCGATGTTTCTAATCCGAATAATCCGGTTTTGCTCGGCTCGTATGAAATTAATGATAATGTAAACGATATTTATATAAACAGCAATCGCGCTTATCTGGCTACCGATTTAGGAGGCGCGGGATTGATTATTTTAGATGTTTCCAATTCGGCGAGCGCCAGTCTTTTAGGACAAGCTTACTCCGCGGATACCAATAGTGTTTTTAACGATAGCTCCTCTCTGACTTTTTTGAGTCCGGGACAGGAACTTCATATTGCTAACACCGCCAATCCCAACTCAATCATTGATCAGGGGTCAATTAATGTCGGTGATAAAATCAACGATATTGCAAGACGCGGCTATTTGGTATTTTTGGCTACTTCAAACAGCAACCGCGAATTACAGATTATTAATATTTCCGATCCCGCCAGCCCGGCCTTATGGAGTTTTTTCAATTTTTCTCAAATAGGCACCGGAATTGATTATGAAGATAATATCGTTTATATCTCGGTCAGAAGCAATGATGCTTTAAGAATTGTCACCTCATCGCCATGAAAGGACTTACTTTAATTGAGACAATTATCTATACAGCGCTAGTTTTTATTATTATTTCCGGATTTTTAATCGCGGTTTATCAGATATTGGAAAGTAATAACGCGCTTTATAATAAAATTATTACCGAGCAGGAAGCTAATTTTTTGCTTCGGAAATTTTCCTGGGCTGTCAGCGGAGTTTCGTCTATCAATCTGCCAGCTGTCGGAGCGAGCGGTTCCGTTCTTTCAGTGAATAAAATAAATTTTTCCGAAAATCCGCTTATCTTTGATTTAAATGCCAGCGACATCCGATTGAAACGCGGTTCTAATGAGCCGGCAATTTTAAACAATCAAAATGTTAAAATTAATAGCTTGATTTTTCAGCGCTTGGCCGCCGTCGGCAGCGCTCCGGAAGCGATAAAAATAAATCTTACCGTTGATGCCCAATTATTTAGCACTACAATTTATTTAAGAAAATAACAAGTCTTTTATTATGAATCAACACGGCTACATTTCCCTTATTTCTTCAATTATTATTTCTATT
>JBBTYU010000114.1:0-1434 GCA_038061675.1 Patescibacteria group bacterium
AAGAAAAATACCGCGCCGTCCGGACTGCCACCGCTGTGTGTTTTGTATAGCTGATTATGGAAAACTACTTGTAATCCTCTCATTTTAACCTCCTTGGAACTGAAAATATTATATCATATCAATTCAAATTTGAGCAAGTTTATTTTTTAATCGTCAAATAAAAAAAAGAGGCTCCATACGAATTGTATGGAGCCTTTATCCTGTTACGGACTTCCGTAGTGGGGCTATGACTGGTTGTCATTTTTTAAGAACTTATTTAGAAACGAGCTTAGCCATTCCGTTCATGAGCATTCCACGCAAGAGAGACCAACACCGTTCTCTATGCGTTTTGCCCCCTATCTTGATGCTGGGTAATCGGCGGGAAACGCTTCTGAGATACTCCTCGGCCGTCTTATGTTTAAGAAAGACTGCGTCGGCAGAGAGTTTGTTAACAATGACGACTGGGGTACCGGCATACAGCTTGTTTTCTGGAATCATTCTGATTTTCATTATTTTTCTCCTTAATTTGAAAGTGCTAATTAGTGCTATTTAATATGGTATTAGGTAATCAAAATAAGGTCAATGGAAGGATGGATAAAATTTATTCCATAGTTAATCCCGCGCTTTTTAGGATAAATTAATATAGTGGTATTATTAGATAATAATTATATAGCTCACGCGCTAAAAGGCGCGAAGTAAACTTGAAACATGTTAGACATCGCTTCTATAGTCAAAGAAAAAATAGATGTAGTTGATTTTTTGAGCAAGTATCTCAAATTAACTCCGGCTGGAAAAAATTTCCGCGCCGTTTGTCCTTTTCATAAAGAGAAAACTCCTTCATTGATGGTTTCGCCGGACAAGCAGATCTGGCATTGTTTCGGATGTGGAAATGGCGGAGACGTGATTAAGTTTTTGATGCTTTATGAAAATTTGGAGTTTTTTGACGCTTTAAAAGTTTTAGCGGAAAAAGCCGGAATGAATCTGGATGTTTTGGGTGGCAGGGATTTTAAAACCTACGATGTCATTTATAAAGCAATGGAAGCGGCTAAGGAATTTTATAGGACCAATCTTTATAAGTCGGATGAAGTTAAGGATTATTTAAAAGACCGAGGATTAAAAGGCGAGACCGTCAAAGAATTTGAGCTCGGCGTAGCTTTAGACGAACCAGATGCCATATCTAAGCACTTGCTTAAAAAAGGTTTTAGTATTGCTGATATTGAAAAAGCCGGTTTGGTTTTTAAGACGGAAAGGGGGACATACTGGGATCGTTTTCGTGGGAGGCTTATGTTTCCTTTATATAACCATGTCGGCAAAGTAGTGGCTTTTACGGGAAGATTGCTTCCTGGGCGCGATGATACCAAAACAGGCAAGTATGTGAATAGTCCGGAAACTCCAATTTTTCAGAAGTCTAAAATCCTTTATGGTTTTCATAAAACCAAAAATGATATCCGCGAA
>JBBTYU010000115.1:0-17256 GCA_038061675.1 Patescibacteria group bacterium
TGGTTCTAAATAAAATTAGCTAGTATCGCGTTAGGAATTATTATTGAGATAGGTTCTTACACCCGCAAAGCAAACGGCATCAAAACACTTTATATTTTACTTTTTTTAAAAAATGAATTATTGTTTTTATATATGATAAAGATCATTCATGAAAGAAAAAAATGCATAAGTTGCGGGGCATGCGCCTTAGTTTGCCCGGCGATATTTGAAATGTCGGAAAAAGACAATTTAGCCACACTAAAAAAATCAAAAGAAAATAGCGATGGCATTTTTGAATTGGAAACTGACAATATTGATTGCGTTAAGGAGGCCGCCAATGTTTGCCCTGTCAACATTATTAAAATTCAAGAATAATACGCAAATTTTATCTCGCGCCTTTTGGTGCGGGGTTTATTTTGCTCCAAACAACCAACGATAGGCTCTTATTAAGATCAATTTAAAATGCTTAAAATTCCTAATTTCACCAAAAAATCTAAACATTATCTTGGGCCTGAAATAGAAGCGAAATAGCGCTTTTTTTCTCAACTTTTTCATCTGTTCCCTTGTAAATCCTTTAGGGGCATAAACCGCATCGGCCAGCACAAACTTGCTCCAATCCTCGTCCGACATCTCTTCTAATTCGCCTCGCTCCAACAATCTGTTGGTAATTTCAGTTCCCGGAAATGGCTTAAAAAGGGAGAATCCCGCTCTTTTTAAATCCAATTCCAGAGAAAAATTAATTGTTTCCATGATGTCCTCTATGGTTTCTTCGGGATAACCGATGATAAAAAAACCGGAAACTTCCAAACCGCACTTCTTAATCAATCCGACTTTTTCTCTGATCTTTTCCTTGGTAAGGCTTTTTTTCATATCCTTAAGAATTCTCTCCGAGCCGGATTCAATCCCCACGGAAATACTATAAAGACCGGCGTCTTTCATAGTTAAAAGAAGCTCCTCGGTCAAAGTGTCTAAACGAACGCCATTTGGGCAAGTCCATGTTATATTAAGATTATTTTCTTTTAACTTTCTGCAAAAAACTCTGACCAGGTCAGCATTGAATGTGAAGTTATCATCTTCAATGTGAATTTCCCTTATATTGTACTGATAATAAAGAAGTTTTATTTCTTTTATCACTTCGTCCACGCTCCTTGACCTGATTTTCTTTCCGCTCACAAGATAGCCGGCGCAATAAGTGCAGGAAAATGGGCAGCCGCGCGTAATAATTATCGGGGCGATAGGATAATTTTTAAAAAAACCTCCGTGCGGAGCCAAAGGATAGGTGTCCGGTCTTAAGAGATCCCAGCTCGGCATTCCCAAACTATCCAAATCGTCAATAAAAATTTGCTTATTGGCAACCGTCTGCTCGTTGGACCTCCAAATTAAGCCCGGGATATCCGCCATATCTTTTTGCGATATTTCTTCATTTTCTGCCAACAAATCCAATAATCTTACTAATCCAATTTCTGCCTCGCCCTTAAAAGCCCAATCTATTTCCGGGAAAAACTGAAATATATTCAGAGAACTGCAGGATGGGTGCGGGCCCCCTAAAATTATTTTTATCCGGGGAAATGCCTTTTTAATAAATTTAATGTATTCTTTCGCTTTCACGATCTGAAAAGTAAAAATTTGAATTCCCACGACATCAAATTGATTACTTTTTAAAAACTCATCAAATTTTTCTAAAGTTAGTTTTTCTTTAATGCCGTCCAATATCTTTACATCGTGATTTTTCCTTATGGCGGTAGCCAAATATCCCAAACCAAAAGGCGGGATTAATTCATCGGACATTGCATCCGGACGCATCAATAAGACATTAAGTCTTTTCATTGTTTATATTATTACTTAAACAAATTAAACCTCAATATATGCCATATTGCCGCCACGCCGTCTCGCCATCCGATCTTTTTCCCCTCTTTGTATGATCTTCCGTAATAAGATATCCCTACCTCATAAATTCTCCAATTTCCCTTCGCCACTCTCGCAGTCAGCTCCGGTTCTATCCCGAACCTTTTGGACGCTATCTTATCCTTAAAAGAATCGGTTACCTCCCTACGAAATGCCTTATAACAGGTTTCCATATCCGTCAAAGTTAATCCGGTCAGCAAATCAGAAAGAAACGTCAAAAATAAATTACCCAGCAAATGCCAGATAAACATTACCCTTTTGGGTTCACTGGTCAAAAACCTTGAACCATAAACAACGTCCGCCTGCCCGCTAAGTATTGATTTCAGCATTTTCCCATAATCTTGAGGATCATATTCCAAATCCGCGTCCTGAATGATCAAAATGTCGCCGGTAGCATTCTGAAAACCGGTCTTTATCGCTCCGCCCTTTCCAAGATTTTTATCATGAAAGATATATTTTATGCCGGAAATTGTTTTCAGTATCTCTCTTGTGCCGTCTTTAGATCCATCATCCACAACTATAATCTCTTTTTCCAAGCCATCTAAATCAACCGCTTTAACGCGGTGAATTATTTCTTCTATTGTATTTTTTTCATTATACGCCGGGATGATTATGGATAACGTTTTCATATTTATCTTTATATCTTCTCCATTAGTTTTTCCAAACTATGCTTTTCAACTGCAAAACTTCTTAATTCTCTGCCTAATTTATTTTTTTTGTCATCCGGCAAAGAGATGATCTCTTTTATTCTAGATACCAACTGGATTACATCATTTTCATTGATAACAAAAACATTGTCAATGAATCCTTTAAGCGCCTGATTCGATGTCAAAACCAATGTCTCGCATGCCATTGCTTCAAAAATAGTCTTATCCATACTGCCAGTCAGGGTTAAATTAACAAATAATTCATACTTATTATACAGATCCGGCGTCTCTTTCGGTGTCACGGCTTCACGAAAATCCATCTCCTTCTCCAATCCATACTCTCTAATTTTATTTTTAATCAATTCGCAGTATTTCCTGTCTTTATCAGCGACATCGCCTATAATCGCGGCGTTAAAAGAAAAATTTTCTTTATTAAGTAAATTAAGAGCTTCTATCAGCAGATCAGTATTTTTAACAGGCGATATCCTGCCTAAAAACAAGATAGAGTTCGGCAGTTTTTTGATCTCGGAACGCCTTTTGAATAAATCCATATCTATTCCGACCGGTACGATCTCTGTTTTTTTAAATTTTGCAGTATATGAATATTTTGACGTACAAAAAACCCTATTAGATAATAATACTGCCAAATTAGTTAACAAGCTTCCTTTCGGGTGATTTCTCCAGAACATTATTTTTTTGCCGGTTAACCACCAAAATTTCCAACCCAAAAGAACATATTCCTGATTCATATGAACAAAGACGGCGTCATAATTTTTACGCTCGCTCCAAATATATCTGTAAAATCTATAAATTAATACCAATCTACGAATAACATGCGAATAATACGAATGACTACTAATAAATTCTTCCTTGCCAAGAGATAAGACTTTTACATTTTCCGGTAAATGGTATTCCCCAACACCCAAAGCGATCACGATAACTTTTTCATACCGCCTAGAAAATTCTTCAACCCAACGGCAAAAAAATCCAAGCACCGGATTATTCATATCTATAGATTGAGTAATTATAAGTAATTTCATTATTTCCTTTTAAGATCCTTGCCATAAACCCCGCTTAATAAGTCTAAATCTTTTTTGCTTGAGGCCAAAAGCTCTATATTTTTTTCTTCGTTGGCAAGCAAAACGGCCATTCCTTTTTTATCTTTGGGTATCATTTTTTTATACATTTCAATAAAAGCTGCGAAGTCCTTTATAAAACAATGCCCCCCTCCTCCGCGTCCGCCTTTATGGACCGGATTCATATGGACTTTTCCAATCCTGGGATCCGCAGACAGCATTTCCCCCAAAACACCCCAAGAACAGCCCATTTCTCTTGCCAGATCATAAAGCAGATTCATAAAAATGACTTTTGTGTAAAAAAAACAATTTCCGCCGTATTTAACAAGTTCCGCCTCTTTTGCGCTGCAAATTTTGTTATATGGCGATCTGGGCAAAACAGATAAAACTAACTTGGCTTTTTCAATAAAACTTTTATTGTTCTTAGAAATTCCGATGATATTCCTATCCGGATGGCCAGCATCAAAAGCGGCGGTAGCTTCCGTTAAAAATTCCGGGGAGTGCAAAACAAAAATGTCTGGGTTTTCTTTTTGAATCATCTCTGTGGAACCGGGAAGGATCGTGGATTTTAAAACAGCGACCTTGCCTTTTCCAACCAATTTAATCGCCTTCTTTACAATACTTAGATCAAATCCACTTGGAGTTGTCGGTGTTGGTACAGCAATAAAAACAACGTCGCAATCTTTTATTTTGCTTTTATTTTTTATATACGGCTCTTCTTGGGAATAACGGATCGCGCTAAATCCTCTCTTCTCAAAATCATCGGCGTAGTTTTTACCGATCCAACCCTGACCGATAAAGCCTATTTTTATTTTTTTCATAAAAATATAATACTAATCTACAAATTTATACGAATACTACAAATAATACGAATTACTAACTGAAAACACAAGATTCAATTGATTTTCTATATAATTCTAAATATTGCTCTTTCGTCATATTATACGAATGAATGCGAATATATTAAAAATCGAACGATTTTTTATAGGATTCCAAATAATCAGATCTATTAGATAGCGACTCGATGGTTTTGCGAGCATTATTGCTAAATCTGTCTCTTTTGCCCCTGTCATCAATTAGAGAGCCGATACTATCAACTATAGCTTTTGTATCTCCCACAGGCACCACGACCCCATTTTCTCCATTTATTACGATCTCCCTAGCAAGACCGACGTCCGTCATAACTACCGGCAATCCCGCCGTCATAGCCTCAATTACCGATCGTCCATAGCCCTCATAATTAGATGTCAACAAAAATAAATCAGCGGTTTTGTAATACGAAAATAATGTATCGTGATCAACGGCGGGTTCAAATTTTACATTATTTTCCAACCCATAACCTACAACTGACAACTTACAACTTTCTAATTCCGATCCAGAGCCAACAATAACTAAACCAAGTTTTGGATATTTCTTAGCTAATTCCGCCATAGCTTCTATAGCTAAGCCAATATTTTTTTCCTTTGTTAACCGCGAGGCCATTAAGATAATAGAGTCGTATTGCGGATACTTACTATGAAGATTGACATTGATTGGGGTATTTTTTATTGATTGCGTGTCAACGAAAATTGGAAGAACAACTATGCGATCTACAACCAACGACCTACAACCAACAACTAAAGATTTTTTGATACGCTCAGAAACGACACGGATACCATCGGCATGGAAAATTAAAAATTTAGCCAAAATAACTCTTAATTTATTAATAAAAGATTCTTTCCAAAAATATGGGCTTAAAAAATCTGTATGGATCTGAATTTGAAGCGGGATTTTGTATATTTTTTTGAGCATCCAACCGGCTAGGCCGGATTCAAAGGGATCCTGACTCGAGACAACAAGCTCGTCTCGATAATTTTTAATTTTTAATTTCCTTTTTCTGTCATTGCGAACGAAGTGAAGCAATCTATTTGAATTTTGAGATTGCCGCGTCGCGGACTCCTCGCAATGACAATTTATTTTAATTATTCGTTTCGCAATCCTATAAACATTCCAGAGATAGAAAATCTTAAAAATATGATTTGTGGGATAAACAAACACATTGCTTCCTATTTGTGTCTCATTTGTATTATTCGTATCACCTGCCCTGTTAAATAATTTTGTCTTTGACAAAATTGTTGTGAAACAACATTTAACAGGGTGAACATGCATTCGTATATTGGTATCGCGCTTATTAAAAACTATTACATGAATTTCTTCAAATAATTTTCCGTAATCTAAATAACGGTTCCAAGTGTCGGAATTTTTTTTGAACAAATTTCTATCTGAACCGATAACTAATAATTTCATATATTTTTATAAATTTCTAAAAACTCCCCTACTATCTCCTTCCAGGAATGGGTAAATTTAAAATCAGCCATCTTATTCTTATATTGGCCATAGTTTTTATCATTAGCCAAAAATAAAATCTTATTCTTAATATCTTCAGAATTTAATGGATCAATAAATAACCCAATATCTTTCAATTTATCATAAAAACCAGTCTCTTTGGTCAGTATGAACGGTTTATCCGCTCTAATGGCATCCAGTATGAAATTAGGGCTAATATCGCTCAAGGATGGCAAAATTACCGCACAACACGACTGAATTTTCTCCATTAATTCTATATGGGATATTTTACTGATAATTTCAAGTTTTATTTCAGGGTTTATTTTTTGCGCTTGCGCAAAAGCATTTTTTAATCGCTCTAAATTTTTTAATCTGATCAGCCTGCCGGCAAAAATATAATTCTTTTCTTTGGGCTCAAAATTCTTTAATTTATCGCCATAAAAATTTTCTATAACAAATAAGTTTTTATTTTTAACATTATAGTTTTCACTTATTATTTTCTTTTGCCAATCTGTACTGAACACTAGCGCGGAACAATTATTAAAAACATATTTAGACAAAGAAAAAATTATTTTTTGTTTTAATGACAATTTTGGTCTTTTACCATAAAAATCTTTCAGGGTCATCATATCTCCGCCTTTTCCAATATAACTTTCCCATAAGAAATCTCCAGCCACACGGACGGCTATTTTTCTGTTAAATAATTTGGCGGCAAAAACCGCCGGAAGCCCAACGCTAAAAGTATCCAAGGCTATTATAAAATCGGCGCCTATTATATCCGGCAATATTCTAAAGAAATAAAAAATATGCCTGATGCCAATCGGCATCTTTTTTTCTTTGGCATAACCAGCCACCATCACATTGTTGCCTTGAGATCCAAGCTCTTCCGCGATATTTTTAGCATATTCAGCCGGTCCTCCGATATCGGGCGGATAAATTCCGGTACAAATTAAAATTTTCATAATTTAATACTTAAATATTTAATGGTTGTCGGAACTGGATTCCAAGCCAAGTTTGGAATGACAGAGTAATTTAAAGATGCGGTCCATTTTTTGAGCTACAATGTCCCAAGAATAATGCTTCTCTACCAACGCTAATCCATTTTTAATAACATTATTTCTTATATCCTGATGACTCAAAACATAGCCGATCTTTTCAGCCAAATTATCCGGATCTTCCGGATCGGCCAATATGCCGGTATGGCCGTTGCTCAAAAAATCAACAATTCCGCCTACCGGAGTGCCAATTACCGGAACTCCGGTCGCCATGGCTTCCAAAAAAGAATTGCCCAAACCCTCCGACCGTGAAGCGCGAACAAAAACATCCGACACTCTAAAATAAATAGGGAGGTCTTTTTGCGGTATTTGCCCTAAAAATAAAATATTATTTTCAACTTTTAACTTTGAACTTTGAACTTTTAATTTATTCAGCTCCGGCCCATCGCCAATTATCAAGAGCTTTATGTTCGGTCTAGTTTCTTTTAATTTAGCTATGGATTTTATTAAAATATCTACTCCATTTTTATATACCAATCTGGATGTGGTCAAAATTACATACTCATCTCTTATGCCTAAATTATCCCGCATCAATTTTATTTCTGATTCTTTATATTTGGTTTGAAACAAATCTATATCTACGCCATTTGGCACCACTTCTATCGGACAGCTTGCGCCTCTTTTAATGGCAAAATCAGCCAGATATTTGCTGATAGGCTGAATAAAATCCGCTTTTTGAACGATCCTTTTTCCGAACCAGCCCACCAAGCCGAACTTTCCAAAAACCAAATGTTTTTCACTGTCTCCTTCTTGCAAAGTAAGAAGCAGCGGCACCCCAGGATGATTCATTTTAAAAATTAAAGCCGCTATCCCGCCATAAGAAGCCATTAAAGCCCAAATAACTTCAAATCTTTTATGCTTATGTATCTTTTCCGCTTCCTGCCAGGCCTTATAAACAAAGTATATTTTATCCCAAATACAGCCATAATATTTTTTGGTTCCGCGCCCAACTCTTACGATGCCATAGTTACTATTTTTCTCAAAAGATAGCCAATCCCTATTGAATTTATAGGTAAAAATAGTGAAATTTAGACCTTTTAAACGGTCTAATATCTCTCGGGCGGCTATTTCTGCCCCGCCCTCAAAAGGGGCATATGCAAGGGTAAATAAAGCAATGTTCATATAATTATCATCGGATTCTAATAATTATAACAAATTAAGCCTTTGTATTGTTTTATACTTAATATGATGAAGGTTTTATATATATTAACAAAGTCCGGAATAGGCGGAGCGCAAAAATATGCCAAAGATCTGGCGGAAAATTTAGATAAAAATAAGTTTGAAGCTAAAATTCTTTATGGCAAACAAGATATCGAATGGCTTTCTAATAAAACATATCCGTGGTTCTTATTTATAAATGATTGGCTGGCTGTATTAGAATTGGTAAAAATATTCAAAAAAGAGCAACCGGATATTGCGCATTTAAACAGTTCTAAGGCGGGAGTAATAGGAGCGCTAGCCGGCATTCTTAGCGGCAAAAAACGGCCGAAAATAGTGTTTACTGCTCATGGATGGATTTTCAACCATACCAACGAATTGAATTGGTTTGTCAGAAATTTTTATATTTTTCTGCACAAAATCTCCTCGTTGTTCATAGATAAAATAATCTGTGTTTCCGGATATGATTATAATCTAGCCCTAGAATACAATATTTGTGAACCGGAAAAACTGGCAACGATCCATAATGGAATAAGCGCGAATATAAAGTTTTTGGGCAAGAAAGAGGCGAAAAAACAATTATCTGAAAAACTTATAACTTACTTGCCCGTCCGAAGCCTTGCGAAGGAGGGAAACTTAAAACTTAAAACTAATATCCCCTGGGTCGGGTCAATTGGACGATTAGTTAAAGAAAAGAATTATGAAACTTTTATTGAAGCGGCAAGGCTAGTTCCAAATACTTATTTCTTCATAATCGGAGAGGGACCGGAATTAGAGAAGTTAAAAGTTTTAAGTTCTAAGTTAAAAGTTAATGACAGATTTTTCATTATTCCGCCCGGCGGAAATGACGCGCGATATCTAAAAACTTTTGATGTATTCGTAATGTCATCCATAAAAGAGGGGCTTCCATACATCTTGCTAGAAGCTATGGCTGCCGAACTTCCGATCGTGATTACTGAAGCCGGCGGTATGCCTGAACTTATTAAAAATCACGAAAATGGCCTTATGGTAGCCCAGAGAAATCCAGAAGCTTTAGCTCGCGCCATTGGCGGATTGATTGAAAATTCAGTTGTGGCAAAAGAACTGGCTAAAAGAGCCAAAGAAATTGCAACCGAAAAATTCAGCTTAAAGAAAATGGTTGCAGAAACCGAAAAAGAATATTTTTTGATTAATACAAACAACTAAGATAAACTTACTACTATGAGATTATTAGTGACCGGCGGAGCCGGATTTATCGGTTCTAATTTCATACATTATTGGCTGAAAAATAATCCTTCCGACAAGATCGTCAATTTAGACAAACTTACTTACGCCGGCAATCTGGACAACCTGAAAAGTATTGAAAATAATAAAAATTATTCCTTCGTAAAGGGAGATATTTGCGATGCCGCGCTAGTAAACGCATTAGTAAAAGATATTGATCTTATCGTTCACTTCGCCGCCGAAAGCCACGTTGATAGATCAATAAACAATTGCGATGAATTCATCAAGACCAATATTGAGGGCACTCAAATTTTATTGGAAGCCGCAAAAAACAACGGCTTGATCCGCTTCCACCATATTTCTACCGATGAGGTTTTCGGCTCTATCAAAATCGGTGATAAAAAATTTACCGAGAGCACGCCCTACGATCCCCGTTCGCCTTACAGCGCGTCCAAGGCGGCCTCAGATCATCTGGTTAGAGCCTATTATCATACCCATAAACTGCCAATTACAATTTCTAATTGTTCCAATAATTACGGACCATACCAATATCCGGAAAAATTGATACCTCTATGCATTATAAATTTATTAACCGGAAAAAAACTTCCATTATACGGCAAGGGCGATAACATCCGCGATTGGATATTCGTTGATGACCATATAAGAGGTTTGGAAATGATCATAAAAAGGGGCAAAATAGGAGAAACTTACTGTCTCGGAGGCGATAATGAAATAACAAATTTAGAACTGATCAAGAAAATCTTATCAACTATGGGATTTGGAGAAGAAATGATCCAATTTGTAAATGATAGACCGGGCCATGATTTCCGCTATGCGATCGATTTCCAAAAAGCCGAAAAAGAATTGGGGTGGAAACCGATCTATAATTTCAATGAGGGACTGGAAAAAACGATAAATTGGTATAAACAAAATCCGGAGTGGTGGGAAAAATTAATCAAACCCGCCGACGCCAAGGCTATGGCGGGCGAAGTAAAAAATACAAAATGAAAGGAATAATATTATCGGGAGGAGCCTCCACGAGACTAAGGCCCTGCACTAAAATAACATCAAAGCAATTGCTTCCGGTTTATAATCGGCCAATGATCTACTATCCGATAAACACGCTGATAAAAGCGGGCATTAAAGATATCTTAATCATTATTTCTCCGGAAAGATCCGGGGACTATCTTAATCTGCTCGGAAGTGGAAGACAATTCGGAGCCAAATTTTCTTATGAAATCCAAGACAAGCCCGAAGGGCTTGCGCAGGCATTTATAATAGGCAGTAATTTTATAGGGAAAGACAATGTCGCAATGATACTGGGTGATAATATTTTTGAGGATAATTTTTCGAAAGATATTAAAAATTTCAAAAAGGGAGCAAAAATTTTCGCTAAAGAAGTGCCGGATCCGGAAAGATTCGGCGTTGTGGAATTTGGGAAAAATATGAAAGTAATTTCCATTGAAGAAAAACCGACTAAACCAAAATCTAATTATTGCGTCACAGGGCTGTATGTCTATGATAATAAAGTGATTGAAATGGTAAAAAACGTAAAACCTTCCGCCCGCGGAGAATTAGAAATCACCGATCTCAATAATTTATACCTTAAAGCGGGAGAACTTAGGGCGGCAATGGTTCCGGGAGCGTGGATAGATACGGGGACATTTGACAGCCTTTTAGAAGCCCAAATATTAGCCAAAGATAAACTTCAAGATAAGTTTGTGATATAACCGGAAAATTATTTAGTGATTAAAAAATGAAAATCTACTGTTTAAAAATTAGATTGCCACGCCCCCTCACCTACTTATAGGTGCGGGGGCACGTCGCAGACTCCTCCCGCTCAAAAGGTTTTGAGCGAGGCTCGCCCAATCATATGGGCGGCGCAATGACGATTAGATTAAGCTTCATAAAGTAAATTTGTAAATTTTAAACATTTCCAGATCGTTATTGCCAAAAATGATCTTGATAGGCAAAATCCCCTGCTGAACCAGATTTTTCTCAAAAATATCTCCAACAACTTTATCTTTTTTGAACGGATTTAAAAGAGTATTCTGCGTACTCTGGATAAAATATATCAGAACATTCCGTAACTGTTGCGGGTCTTTGTTAACTGCGTCTAAAAAATTTTCTACATAATAAAACGGCAAGGCATGATAAAAAAACCGGCGATAAACAATCCACTGCAAAGTAGTTATGGCCATATTGTCGTTATAAACGATCAGAACCGGCTGCTGGATGCCGACATTGTTTTTATCTGCCGCGGCTTTTTCTATAATCGCATTCAAATGATTATTATCCGTTTGGGGCATAAAAGCCGGATTAATTTTATCAATTTCTTGGCTTAAAAAATTATCCAGTCCGGCTATTCCAAAATTATTCGCGTCCCGGCGCAATATATTTTCCCTAATTGAAAAACTCAAAGCAGAAACTAAAAAAATAACAGCTATCACTTTGAATAAAACGCCGACCTTCTCCTGACTGAATTGCCAAAGAAACCTGATAAATAAAGCCGAAAATATAACAAAAACCGGACCATACAGCGCCAAAAAGCGCAGAGCTGACCCCATTTTTACTAAAAATAAAGTCAAGATGATTAAATACAAAAATAAAAATAACGATGCCCTGCTTACTTGCCCCGCAATCGCTATGCGATTTTGCGGGGTTTCTTTTATATAAACAAAAACAGCGTAAGCAAGCCCGCCCAAAAACATTAAAAGATCTATCAAGCCGAAAGTTTTGAGAAGATTTTTGATAATCTCCCCAAAATCATCCTGAATCTTTCCCAAAAGACCGCTCCATTCCGGCGTAGCTTGACCCAGCAAATAAGAAAATTGCAGATCAAAATGGCCCGTTTTTTGAAAAAGAAAATAATTATAAATAAGCACCGGGCTAAAAATGAGTAAGGCCAAGAGCAAGGCTAAATATAGTCTATGGTCTTTAAAAAACTTTCTTTCAAAGAAAATAAGATAAATAAAGTAAGGCGGGATCAAGAATATA
Source organism: Patescibacteria group bacterium (assembly GCA_038061675.1). GTDB lineage: Bacteria > Patescibacteriota > Minisyncoccia > UBA6257 > 02-FULL-45-10c > JAHILT01. Next base: position 12,346 of record JBBTYU010000115.1, read on the forward strand.
GCCGTGTATTTTGTTAAAAGCGACAATCCTAATGTTAAGCCGAAGATCCACCACCAGTTTTGATTTTTATTTTTGACCATAAGGCTTCCCGAATTATTATCCTTCCTGTCATTCCCGTGAAAGCGGGAATCCAGAGATGGATCCCCGGGTCTCGCTTCGTTCGCCCGAGGATGACAAACAGAGGAAGGGGAATGACAGAATGAGAAATTTTTTAATTCGGTCTTTTTAACAATTCGCAAAAAGGAATAAATATTTACAAGGATCAGAAATATCAGAACCGGCTCCATTAAAGCGGTTCTTGATATGCCAATAAGTCCATTGTTCAAACTAAAAACAAGCGCCGCCAAAAGACCTAAGAATTGACCGCCGAACAAGATATTGGCTATCAAATAGATCAAAATAACCGACAACGAACCAAAAACAGCCGAAGGCAGCCGCGCAGACCACAAAGAATCTCCAAAAACTTTAAAAAATACATTTTGAATGATAAAAGTAAGCGGCGGATGGTCATGAAAGGATAGTTTGGTCCAAAAAGGCAGTTCCGTCCCCTTATACCATTCCACTGGTTGAGTTTGAGAATTGGTTCCCAAATAATCCAGATAACCGACTGACCGGAAAGCATAAGAGGCTTCATCGCCTATTATATCTTTGTCCCATGCTCCCCAAAATCGCAATACAAAAGCCAAAATCACTATAATCAGCAAGCTATATTTTATAACACGAGGAGTAAGTTTGTTTTCTATATCCATTTCTTTAAATTATTAAAGCCTAACTTTGTCATCCTCGGGCTTGACCCGAGGATCCAGAAACACTCTCAAATACTGGATTCCAAATCAAGTTTGGAATGACAGAAAAAAAGACTGGATTCCCGCTTTCGCGGGAATGACAGAAAAAAATTTACAAAGACTTCAATCTTTCAATTTCTTGTTTTATAGCCGTGTTAGATGGATCAATGACTAAAACCTCTTCGTAATATTTAATGGCATTAGCATCGTCCTTAATATCGGCATAATATTTTGCCAAAAGAACTTTTAATTGCGCTTCATTGGCATTGCCCGCATTTTTAAGACTAGACTTTAAAAACTCGGGAATTTTTTCCGCTTGGCCGCTAAAATTATAAATATCAACCAGATCTAAATATACTTGGGTATTGGTAGGATCATTTTCCAGTGACTTTAAATAATTTTCTTCCGACTTCTTATAATCTTTTAAATAAAAACCCTGTACAAAACCAAGATTCTGAAAAGAAATATAATTTTTAGGAAAAACGAGTCCGGCAAATTCCAAAACTTTTACAGTTCCAATATAGTCCCCCGCAAACTGTCTTTTGATTCCTAAATCCAATAATAAATCTAAGCGGTAATAATCCTCGCTAATTTGTTTATTTAGTTCTTCAATTGTTGTTTTAGTTTTTTCTTTGCTAGCTTCCGACGCTTCAGAAGAAAAAACTACCGGCATATTCGCTATTTCTAATGCGGTCTTTTTAAACTGGCTATCGGCTTCTACGCTTATATTTGCGTCGGGACTAACTTCCACTATCTCATAATTAATTCCGCCAACTGTTTTACTGGTATCTTCCGCACCGATATTTTCCGCCTTAAACGCGAAAAAATCTTTATACGTCCAATAACTGGCGGCGGCAATTAAAATGATTATTACTGAAACTATAATTGATGTTTTTTTGTTCATTGTGATATTTTAGCAGATTTTAATAAATAAAATCAAATACCCTAGATCCTTTTTTGTCATTGCGAGCGAAGCGAAGCAATCTATAGGTCCTCGGAGGTCAGGACTGGATTGCCACGCCCTGCAAAGCAGGGCTCGCAATGACAGATAGGCAAACAAAAACTCCCCTTACGGGGAGTTTTTGACTAGTTAACTCGTTTTTAAGGCGAGCCTCAAGAAACTAGATTAGTTGTTCTTCTTAGACCAGCTCTGAAGTGGGAAGTTCGCATTAGAAGTAAATCCAGGCAAACCGTATCCATTGGTCCAATCTAAGTTGTTTTCCGTAGCAGGAGTAACCACTGGGGTTGTAGTGCTGAACGGACTCCAAATTATGTTATTGGAAGTAGAAGCGGTAAGCAATGCGTCAATCCTAAAGGCTGGGCACATTAACGTTCCGGCTGTGGCAGTTCCACAGGAAGTAGCCGATGTGTCTGCCAAAAGCGCTAAGTCAATTGAGTCGGTAACAGTACCGGCAGTGTATGAAGTAACTCTTAAGGCATAGTCCTTAGAAGAACCAGCTGCAATCTTTGAAGCTTCTGTCGTAGAGGCAGTGGCGTCAAAGCGAATCTCAACTGTATCAAAGGTATTGGCTTGGCCAAGAGCGGTATCCGCAGTGGTCAAGTCCCTTGCGTCAACAGCAGAGTTGGCGGCAATTCCGGCTCCATAGAGTATGAAGCTGGCAAATTTAGCGGCAGTTCCAGAAGTAGCAATGGAGAAAGAAAGTTTCTTCAAAACTATATCTCTGGAAGCATCCGGATTTGTAATTCTAAAGGTATAAAGATCGGCATTAGAAGAGAATGTTCCACCGCTTGCGCTGGTGACAGCGAAAGAAGGAACATTTCTGTAAATCCTGCCACCGGCTAGAGTTTGGTCGCTAGAAGTTCCATCTACCGTGCTAGCGCCCATAGCGTAGTTACCATTCAAACCATTGTTATCGCCATCATACACAACTTGCAAGAAGGCGCCAGGAGTACCCTGAACAGCTGTATGGGAAGTCAATGCTCCCTTAACAGCGATATTTATGGTTTCACCCGCTGGGATAGTGACAGTACTAGATAATGTAGAAGTTGCGTTACGAGGGCTGGCTCCACCGAATTGGGCTGTGCCAATTTGAGCATTGCCATTCCATAACGTAACCTGTTCATTAACTAAATCAGCTTGAGAGCTAGAAGCAGAAGTATTTCCTAACGCTAAAGCAATTTGCTTTAAAGTTAAGGTTTCATCTGTAGAAGCGGTAAACTTCAATGTACCGAGAGTGGCAGTTGTGCCAGCTCTATACGCGGTATAAAGAGTTGAAGAGTCGGTTGTGACAGTGTAAGTTCCGCCGGCAGAAGTAGTCATATATTGACCATTTCCATCAGTGAACGTAGCTGAAGTACCGAGACTCTGACCGCTTGTCAAACCAGTAGAAGCGGCAAATGAACCGTTAGCTCCGTCTACTTGGTCATCAATGCCCCAGAAGAAGGCTTTGCTAGCGGTGGCATTAGCGGCCATATCGCACCTCATAGACAAGGTTTTTGTAGTTCCCTTAGAAACTGTAATTCCAGTGCCATCAAAAACCATACTTGTGGAAGAGGAAACAGCTGTCGGGTTCTTTACATTAGAACCGGTTGTCAAGGAAGTGGCGCCGGCAGCGGTGCCATCATACAATTGGCAATTAGTAATATTGGCAATAGTGCCATCAGTACCAATAGACAAAGGCAATGAAGTGATTCTCACATCTTCTCCGGAACTTGTTCCGTCTAAGATGTACCTGGCAAATTCATATTTAGTCGTACCAACGATAACGTTCCTAGCTGTTGGCTGGGAAGAAACAGACACATTCAAGGAAGCGCCCTTAACAGTCATTTGAGCGGCTGTCAAAGCGCTTGAAGGAGTGGCTGTAATCGTATTACCGGTGGTTTGACCAGTGATTGTCCATGTGCTAGGCGTTGTGGAAGCTCGGACTGTGTCATTGGATTCAAAATCAGTAGATAATTTACCTTTCAAAGTTAGGTTAGTAACACCAATCGGGAAGGTAATAGTATCAGTGAAAGTGATTGTTCCATAAGTAGCAGTGCCTGAAGCATCCATAGGGCCGGCTACTTTCTTGCCAGTAGCATCAACCAAAGAAATATTGGTTAAATCAGCCAAATCTTCTCCGGTGGAAACCTGCAAGATGACTTTCAAGCTTGAAACGGAAACCGCTTCACCCTTGACGTCAACGCTCCATCCGCCCAAGATCTGGTCAGCTAAATTGATAGCGACATTGGCGGCTGGAACTCCAGTCCAAGTGCTAGCAGTAACTGTACCGGCAGAGACAGTGACTTTAGAACCGTCATAAAACGGATCATCAACAGTCATAACCTCGGAATCATCGGCAGTTGTGGCAGTACCAGTACCATAAGCGGTCAAGATACCATATCCATAGGTTTCACCAACCATATAGATATCTGTCCTCTTGGCAATATCAAAGTTGACAGTCCTCAAAGAACCGCCAGCGACATCACCTTTTATAGAGGCTTCTTTACTGCCGCCTTTTTCCATCAATAAGCCCGGGTCAGCAAAAACTGTGGTGTAATACTTTCCATCAGCGCTTAAAGCGGTGTCATAGGAAGTACCATCAACAACAGTCTTGAGATTGGCTAAATCGGAAGCGCCGGCAGAACCTACTTGATTCCAACGAATGGATTTCAAGTAAACTCTTTCAGCGGAACCAGCGGTAAGTTTAGCGGCGGCAAAGGTGTAGGCGGTAGAGCCGACTTCCTTTGTAACGCTAGAACCTGGATCTAAAGTGCCTCTAGCCATCGTAGCAGAACCAATTGTTAATGATTCATTTACGGTCTGGGAAGTGCCAACAATAGGCAAAGTACCAGAAACAGTGGCAGAAGTATTAATAGTCTTGACTGTAAAAGACAAAGATTGACCAGAATATCCAGATGTGGAAGTGTCCTTAGCAGCGCGGTTAGCGGCTACTGTAACAATTCTGGTTTGACCGGCTTTTACGGTGAAGGCTTCACCGATTGTGGCTTGGTGATCAGAATTTAAAGTCTTTTTAAGACCTAATTGCTGACCAGCCTCGTCCAACAACATTACGCTTTCAATAGCGGCATCAGCGCCTAAACCAGTTCTCTCAACTAAGAGAGAAGTGACGGAGACATCTGAAGAACCGGCTGTCAAAGCAACTTTGGTGAACGGAATTCTGGT
>JBBTYU010000115.1:17356-19131 GCA_038061675.1 Patescibacteria group bacterium
AGACATAGTAGCTAATTTAGCCCTTGTCTTGGCGCCGAAATAACCAGCTGCAGGAGAAACTCCTTGAGCAGCTTGGGCTTTAGCGAGAGCGGCCTTGGTAGCGTTGCCGAAATATTCGGTTTCGTTACCGGCAGATCCGGCTCCGCTAGCGGCTACTGTATAGCCATTGGCATTCAAGAATTTCTGCAAATCTTTTACAGTGGCTCCTTTACTGCCAACGGTGAGGTCGCTGGAAGACAAAAGGGAAGCTGGAACTGCAGAAGAAGTGGCAGTAGTTCCGGAAGTGCTCAATTGGGCTTGCAAAGCCTGAATTTGCGCTAACAAAAGCGTAATTTGGGCTTGCAATTCGGCAGCGGTAGCGCCGTGCACGGTTGCAGGAACCAAAGAAGCAACTCCTGAAAGCGACAAAACTGTAGCTAAAGAAACTACAGAAATTGAAACTTTATTAATTAATTTACTCATATTTATTTTTAATTTTACTTTCTTTTTGAACAAATTTCAGTCGACGAAATTTTTTGATGTTCAAGAAGAATTAATTTACTTGTTTACCCCTGTTAAATACCCTGTTAAATCTTTTGCCAAAGGCAAAAGGAAAATCTGAAAGATTTTATTTAACTAGGGTTGCCACAAAGTGGCATTTAACTGGGTGGATCATTTTCTTTCTAAAAAATTATCTTTTGACTACTCTCTTCATGTCCGTAGACGTAAGAGATCGACCTGCGCAGTTTCAAAATAATTTTCTCGGTATCTTTATCCCCTCACCTACTTACGCAGGTGGTCGGGATTTATCTCCTCACCTACAAGAAGTAGGTGCGGGGATTTACCCTTGCACTTTTATTTTAGTAAAAGTGAAGTGGGTTTGCGTCAGCAAAAGATTTGCTTAGCGCCCCCACGCCGATTGCAGCAATAACCTACAAATTTATAAAGTTGAGTGAGGTCAACTCTATGTTTACCCGCTCACCTGCTTCAGGTGCGTGGGTTTACTGCAATGGGTGTGGGGGAAAAAATATAACGTATGAAAGAAAAATCTCGCTTTTTAGGGCGAGACTGAATACGGCGAATTATGAACCTAAAAAATAGGTTTTAATTCGGAAGATTCAGCCTCACACTAAATCTTTTTCTTTACTAATTTTTGTTTAAATGAACTACTATCTACTAAAGAAAAATCTCACTTTTTGGAGTGAGACTGAATATACCAAACATGACCCCTGTTAAATAAAATTTCTTTGAAATTTTAGCCCTTTGGGCTATTTAACTGGGTAAGCCTATTTGGAAGATTCAGCCTCACACCAAATCTTATACTTATTACTAAACCCTATACTAATTATAGCCTTTATTTTTCAAATCCGCAAAACTCATAAATTGTTAATAACTGTATATGAGAAATGCTCACTAAATATAACGGAATTGGGGGGATTTTATTACAGCCTCCGAGCTGCTCAAATTCCTAATTCCTAATTTCTAATTTCTAAATAATGACCCAAGCTCCAAAATCCAAAAAAGAATATTGATTTTATTAGTTATTAGTCATTGAAACTTGGGGTTTGTTTAGGTTAATTAGGTTAATTAGGTTAATTTCTTGGAACATAGCTCGTTCCGGGACCACTGCTTCCAATCTTTTCTACAACCCCCTGATCGCATAATCTCTGCAAGTCATATCTTAATGTTCTTTCACTTACCCCTGGGAACTGATTTATCAACTCCCTTACATTGGCTTTGCCGGATTGCCGAATTTTTTCCGATATAAGGTTTTGCCGAATTGTTCTATTGCCGGA
>JBBTYU010000116.1:0-1083 GCA_038061675.1 Patescibacteria group bacterium
AGAAAAATCTTGGTCCATATACAAAATTTGAATGGGGCATGCTTAACGGTCGATTAGAAACATTGAGATGGGTTTTAGGGGAAGATTGGGGAAATCTCGATACATAAATATATGGAAAATAAAAACGAAAAAATAAATATTCTTGTTTCAACATTTGGGGAGCAAAAGCGGTGGGTTAATTGGAGGCACGAAACAAAAGAAGACGGAAAAGTCACCAAAGTTCCTTATGCAATCGATGGTGCTATGGCATCAACGACTAATCCATTAACTTGGAGCATATATGAGGATGCAATAAAAGCATCTTCACAAGTTGGCATAGTTTTTATGCCAGACCAACTGCTTCTCGGTATTGATTTAGATCACTGCTTAGAGGGCAATGTCATTACGCACGAAGAAAAAGAAAAAATTGAACAGCTTATAAAAGAAGCGAATACTTACACAGAGATTAGTCCATCCAATACGGGCTTACATCTTTTTCTAACACTTACAGCACCGCTCAAACTCATAGCAAATAGAGAAGGACCATTTGAAGCATATACCTCAGGGCGATTCTTTACGGTGACAAACAATCCCTATAAAGAAGCATTGTCAGTCCGTACAGTTACGCCGGATGAAGCAATAGCCCTACTTTCAATTATTGGCTACCCATGGGGCAGAGAAGTGCAACAAAATGTTCCAGGCAAGCCTTCAATTAATTTATCTTTAGATGACGAAACAGTTCTTTCTAAAATGTTTGCATCCAAAAATGGCGATAAAATTAAATCTCTTTATGGTGCCGACATAACCGCATATAACAACGACGATTCTTCCGCCGACATGGCTCTATGTTCCCATCTTGCCTTTTGGACAGGGCGCAATGCGGAGCAAATGGACAGGATATGGCTTAATTCACCGCTAGGAGCACGAGAAAAGACACAGAAACGCAAAGACTATCGCGACAGGACGATTAGCAAGGCTATTGATGGATGTCCAGAAGTTTATTCTAAAAACTATTCTGATAATAAAGAAGAGGAGGTCATTTCTATAGAAACAATAGAAGAAATGCTACAACAAATACCATCGGACACACCAAGGGTAAAATTA
>JBBTYU010000117.1:0-4380 GCA_038061675.1 Patescibacteria group bacterium
CGGAAAGGCGGCGGAGCCGCACCGCTGACAATTTCAAGTTTTTCTTTGGCGGCAAATTCTAATCAACAATTTTATAATCTTTTCTAAAATCCATAATGAATTTCATCATTCCATAAATATGTTGAATAACCAAAGCTTGCAAATCTATACGCACAAAACGCCTATCGGGTTGCCCCTTATTGAGCATGTTTTCAAGCATAGTCGTTGCCAAGATAAACTGCTCACTGCTTTTATCATTCCAATCGGCATAATACTTTGTATATCTTTCGCGCAACTCGTTCTCGTCTTGCTTCAAGACACTTTTCAAATTTTCAGTTTCCTTTTTCTCCAGCCATTGTTTTATTTGATTTTCGTTAACATGGGGCAAAAGGTAAATTTTATGAAGTTCATCAAGAATTTTTTTGTCGGGACTCAAAATTTTGGAGATAATCCAAAGATTTATCATGTATATTTCCCTTTTAAGAGTTGCGAGTTGCGTTTCATCAAATTCAACGTCAAGAGCAGTTTGAGTGCGTTGGCTAAAATCTTGATAAAAGTCATCCGAGAACTTTTTCAGAGAATGAAGCAGAACTTGTGCAAATTCTTTAGAAATCGTTTTTTTCATAAAGTAAAACGGATTAAAAAATTTTCTTCCCCCAAAATTAAAATGTGGTTCGAGCCGATGTTTTTCTCCGGGTTCTTTTGCGGTTTTGAGCAGTGCGGCTCTGGTGAAATTATATCATTATTTCCATTCTGGTGCCCAGGGCGGGATTCGAACCCGCAAGCCTTGCGGCGTACCCACCTCAAGGGTATGCGTCTGCCAGTTTCGCCACCTGGGCTTCTTTATATTTGTTTATTAACCACGGCAAGCGCTTTTTCTATTTTAAAGCGCTTCCTAGATAAACAAACAACTCTGTTATCATAATACATTTTAGGTAGTAATTTCAATGATTCCGCTTTTGCGTATTTTAATTGATATGCGGAATTCTTTATTGCCTTGCTAATATGCCCTCGTATTTTTAATTTTAAAAATAACTTACCACGCAACCAATCTATGTGTTTCTTGCTCGCTGAAATAAGAACCGTGTAAAACATAAAACTGGATTTCCATCTCGGATCCCAATAAGAATAAAAAGTGCCGTCTCCATCGAAATGCCCTCGCAAAAAATCAAAAAAATATTTTTCAGGAATATCCAATTTTCCAAGTATTTTTGATTTATTTGGCATCAATCCTATAGTAAGCAAAAACTTATAAAATTGAACGTCTCCCGGCTGAACAACATAATATTTCCTTAATTTATTAGATCCGCTAGATTTTTTACCAACACTACAATTAATTTTAAGGGTTTTTTGAAAATTATTTATCATTTCTAAATCTTTAGAAGTAAACGTTAAATGCCGGCCATCCTTGGATAGACATCCATCGGTTGTCAAAAGCCCTATCGCATACGCAAATTCCGGAGACCATTTAATTTTTACCTTATTTTGCGGCTTCATGATTTTAAAACTAGTATTAAATGAATATTTATAAACGGCTTTGTTTATTTTACTTATTTTTACCCATATCTTGCCCTTCCCCGTTCCATTCCCCATTGATTATATTATATCACACCTCAAGGTAATAGCGTATGCCAAACAATATAAAGATTGAAAACGATAAAAGAATAAGGGCAAAAAATAAAATCACCCTTTCAGGCGATTTTATTTTTTATTAAATTTATCTTATTCCGCCGAACCCACTTTCTGACGAGTCTGCTTTCTGGAAAGATCTCTGATGTAGTAAAGTTTGGATCTTGAAACTTTTTTGGGAGAGCTTAAAATTTCCAATTTCTGTATTTTAGTGGAATGAAGAGGAAAAACTCTTTCCACGCCGACTCCCGCCAAAGTAGTTCTTACGGTAAAACAAGCTCCGATTTCAGAGCCATGCTTTCTGGCGATGACCATGCCTGAAAATTGAGCAATGCGCTCTTTGTCCCCTTCTTTAACTTTCTCAAAAACCTTAACATTCGCTCCTGCTTTTATTTTGTTGAAAATTTCTTTGTTTATGGGCATTTGTTTGTCATTGCGAGGTTCGCCAGTGGGCGAACCGTGGCAATCTAGTTTTATTTAATAATTAACATAATAAATGAAAAAATGGGTAGAGTCAAATTATTATAACCTATGATAATATTAAGAAATGGCTATTGTTCCGAAAAAAAATATATCAAAGCACTTGCACGATATAAAACACGACAAGAAAAAATCTTTCCCAAAAACAGAAAATCGGGAAAGATCTTACTTTTTTATTGAAAAAATAAAGCCAAAAAATAAGAAATTAATAAAATACTCAATTTTGGGCGGAGTTTTTGCTTTATTAATTTTTGGAAGCGTGTATGCGATCTCTGTTAAAAATTCGTTTACTGATTCTTTCAATTACGTAATATCCCAAGTCCTGACCCTAAAAAACTCTATTTTAAATACGGAGACATCCGGAATAAAAAATTCTTTAGATGCCATAAATAGCGAAATTCAAAATATCGGAAAAAAGGCCGATAACTACGGTGTTACCGAATTTCTAAAAATAGTCGGGCTTTTTAATAATTCACTGAAGGAAGTTCCCGGCGCTTTTAAAAGCATCGGTGATATCAGCGACAGATCCGCGCAAATAGCGGGCGGCATTGATTATCTGAAAAATAACGCCTTGCAACTGATCTTTAACCAAAAAGGGGAAGAGCTTGCGTCTTTAATTACTAATTTACAAACAAATCTTTCGGCTTTAGAAAAATTGAGCACGGAATTTAAAAACCAAGCCAGAAAAATAAAAGATTTGAGCCCGAAATTATCCGCCATATATGAAGCTTTTGATAAAAATTATTTAACGATCAATTTAAATATTTACAGGGCCGAAGAAGTGCTGGCGGCTCTTAATTCTGTTTTAAAATCACCCGAGGAAACAAAAATTCTTTTATTATTCCAGAATCCCACAGAAATCAGGCCGGCGGGAGGGTTTATCGGAAGTTTCGGCTATATCACATTGAATAAGGGCAGCATACAGGAAATAAACCCCCGCACCTATGAAGTAGGTAAGGGGGTAAAAATAGACGATATTTACAATGCCGATCGCCAGCTAAATATTAAAGTTGCTCCGCCAAGAGAATTAAGCGCCATTACTGCTCTTTGGGGCGCCAGGGATGCCAATTGGTTCTTTGATTTTCCGACGTCAGCGGAGAAAGTTTCTTATTTTTTGGAAAATTCAAAACTCTTCAGCGATACGGGAACTAAATTTGAAAACGTGATAGCCATAAACACAAATCTATTGAAATCTTTTCTGGAAATAACCGGACCAATTGAAATACCGGAATACAATCTGACAATAGACAGCTCAAACTTCCTGAAAGAGATCCAATACGAAGTTGAGGCCGGGCGCGATAAAATTCCCGGACAAAATCCTAAAAAAGTCCTTTCTTTTATGGCGCCGATTCTTATGGATAAATTAAAAAATCTGGATGATGCCAATAAAATAAAAATGGTCAACGCGCTGAAAGAGGCCGCCGGTCAAAAAGATATTATGGCTTTTTCAAAAAATGATTCCATCCAAAAAATATTTTTGGAATATGATCTTTCCGGAGAATCTTTTTCTATTCCTAAAGATTGGAATGGCGACTACTTAGCCATCGTAAATACCAACGTCGCCGGAGGAAAAAGCGACGCATTTATAGATCAACAAATACAATTAGAAAGCCAAATTCTTGATGACGGCACTATATCCGACAACCTGATAATCACCCGAAGCCATAGCGGGCAAAATGAAAAAGATTGGTGGTATAGAGCTGCAAATAAAAACTATGTCAAAATCATTACTACAAAAGAATCAGAATTAATAAGCATCAAAGGCAACGACGCTTCGCCGTACAAATATGTCTCCCCAGCCAAAAGCTTAATCAGGGATCCGGATCTGGAAATTATGCAAAATAGCCTCGTTTATGACGATATATTAAAAACTTGGCAGGAAAATGATGGCAATAAAAATATATTGGGAGTTTGGTTTAATACCCCTGCCGGAAAAACAAAAAAACTGGAAATAAATTTCAAACAAAGCGAAAAGATTACGATTGGCAATGGAATTAAATTTGTTTTTATTCTTGATAAGCAATCAGGAGTCGAAGGATCTTTTGAATATAAGATTACCGCGCCTCCGGGATATACATGGGAAGAATCCGATGGACCAACTTTTTCCTACGGCACCCAGCAGATATCTTCAAGGGAAACTATTCAGCTGACCTTAAAAAAGAATATAAACCTATCTCAATGATAATTTCCAACGTAATACTTATAAATTTTATCTATCCGTCATTGCGAGTGCCGCCGAAGCAATCTATTTATCATGAGATTGCCACGTCGCGGACTCCTCGCAATGACAAA
>JBBTYU010000118.1:0-2170 GCA_038061675.1 Patescibacteria group bacterium
TTAGTTTTCCCATAATAATTTCATTAATTTATTATTTTAATTATCTCATAAACCAAAACAATTAAAAACATGACCAATAAAAATGGCAATGTTGCTTTAGTGATCTCGCTGTCAAAAAAATCATTAGTCGGCCTCAATTTATTCGCTTTTATCCATATCAAAATCAATAAAATTATTTCCAAAGGAATAAAAATTGACCCCGTAAACGAAATAACCTCGGTAAAACCCCTAATTCCTAAAAAATAAAGGGCTGGCGGGATAAAAATTACCAAAAACTTGGACAGGTTGGCCGACAAAGAAAAGTCATATTCAAAAATATGCCTGGTATTTAAACTGACCAAGACATAGGAGCTGGCAAGCGATAAAAATCCTAAACAACCCAGGAATACTATGAGCCATTCCGGCGCAGACCCCGCTAGTCCGCTGATAGAATCTGGGGAAACATTTTTTGAAAACCCCAAAATTCCTAAAACAAAAACTATGTACGCCAAAGCAGGCAAAAAACTGCCTAAAAGCAAGCTTCTTTTTAAAAATTTAAGAGGCGAAGCCGATTCCCTGAAATAAGCCACCACCTCAGGCACCACCATAACCCCAGCTAAAGCAAAAATCACGGGACCAAGAACGCCCAGAGAATTTATATTAAAATTAAAATTTTGTACAAAAGAAACATCCGCATTATTAACGCCAAAAAAGAAAACTAAGAATATTATAGACAATATTCCGGAAACAATAAGGAATTCAAACCAGGCTATCTTTCTTGTGTTGAATAACATCATCAGCGATCCTACTAGCCAGAAAAACAAAAGATGGGACACGTAGCTTCCTCCGAAAATTAATTGAGTAAAACTCGGAGCCAGAATGATATAAATCGTCATAACTAAAAGCAGCTGGACCAGTCCCACAAAAATAGATGCTACAAAACCGGACTTTCCCAAATATATTTTTGAATATCCCACAAACCTATGCTCGCCTTCAGTGCGCAAAACCACGTCCGCGTAAATAAAATATATAAGAGCGTAAAAAAACGCAAAAACTATCAGGGATACAAATCCCGCCAGAAGCCCGAACTCGTTAAACACAAAGGGCAGGGAAAAAATTCCTGCCCCAATTATGCTTCCCGACAATATGCTTGCCGGCAAAAGAATATTTTTATACACGGTAAACTTTATGTCCTTCTCTAACCGGTTTTTTAGTTTTCACGCCAACCTCCTGCCCTTTCTTGGCTTTCGGTATTGATTCGTGCTCATATTGCATTGAGTTTAAAATTTGAGAAAAAGCTCCTTTTGGCCCTTCAAAACATACTTCCTCACCAACAGCCACGCCCTGATTAAATTTCACTACGGCTACGCAGATCTTGTCAAAAAAATGAACAACCTCACCAATTGGCTTTCTTTTTGGCACTGCTTTTACTACTTTTTTGCTTGCCCTGAGCTTTGTCGAAGGGACCGCCTTCTTCGCGGCCTTTTTGACTTTTTTCACGACTTTCTTTTTCGCTGACTTTTTTATCTTTTTTTTCATATTTTTATTTTATTTATTAATTACGACTTTTTTAATTTCTCTTTTACATCCTTATTATCCAACCACAAAATAAATAAAGCAAGTTGCTTTTAAGGAACATCTCGGAGGCGCTTTGGCCTGGTCCGTCTTCGGCAAAGCGCCGAGAGCGAAGCGAATTTTTCGCAGGGAAAAATTACGCTGTTTCCGAAAAGCAACTTGCTTTATCACTAACCCCTCTTAGTCCCATTCGCCTTCTTATCTTTTTCTATCTCGGCTACCACTTTATCTACTAAATCTTTAATGTCCTTAGAATAAACCACTCTTCCCGGACCGCGATGCATTTTTTCCACAATTCCTCTTATTTCATCAGCTGTTCCGCCGGTGCCCTCTAAAACTCCCATCGGCTTTTGATCTTCAAAACCGATCGTAAATTCATTGAGCGTTCCCATTCTGCCGCAAACAGTAATGACAGCATCCGAAGAACGAATCAAAAGCAAATTTCTGCCAGAATATTCAAAGCCCGTATACATAATGATGTCGTGATAATCAGTAGGTAAATGATAAGATTTCACGTGAGCTATTTCTGAAGCCGCCGGAGAAATACCAAAAACTATCCCACCCTCTTCTTTCGCGCCTTTAGCCGCCCAATAAGGAATGCCGATAGTAGCTCCAG
>JBBTYU010000119.1:0-3088 GCA_038061675.1 Patescibacteria group bacterium
AATCCACAAAACTAAATATGGAAAAATCATTTGAAAAATCATATCAAGTGGAAATTCCAAAAACTCGCGAGCAAGTTATCGCCGAGAAGGTTTCTGAAATTGAAAAAAAGTACGGAAAGCCGATGGAAGAAGTGATTAAAGAAAGAGAAGAAACTTTGGGTTTGATTGCTAAAATGGTTGGCAAAGATTTTGGAATGAAAGTGGAGTTTGGGGAAGCGGGCGGAGGAAGTTATTTTGCTCCGGAAGATAAAACAATTCCAAAAGAAAAATGGAATAATATCACGCTTGACCCGGTGATTCTTTTGGAATTTGAAGGGGTGGATGAATTTGTGGCGGCTCACGAAGGGGCGCATCGCGCCATCACCAGAACAATGGAGCGAGTCGCCTTGAAGCCAAAGCAGGAGCGGGAAAAATACGCGGAGAAAGTTGGCTGGGGCTTTATTCACAATGCTTTGGAAGACCCCGCAGTTAATAATTGGGTAGGCGGATTATATCAACGAACAGAAAAGATTTTAGATAAAAATTATGAACAGCAGTTTGGAAAAGAAGGCGCGGTAATGTCAACGCCACAAGTCCAAAGTTTGATGGACACGCTGGGCTATGTGCCGAATTTCGTAAAATACGGTTCGGAAGTTATGCGTTATTGGCATAAAAAAGAATACTCAAAAGATTTGACAGAAAGCGTAAAAGAAGCGCTTAAAAATACCCGGCGGCTTGCCGAATCATTTTATTCAGAAATACCGTATATTTATCCGACCGAAAAAGACATTTTATCAAAAGCAAAAACTCGCTGGCAGATTTATGAAAAAGGCATTTGGCCGCAGGTTCAAAAATTGATTGAAGAAGATTTGATTGATGAAAAATTAAAACAATACTTAAAAGACCAATTGCAAAAAGCGATGGAACAGGCGGAAGGGAAGAAAGAGGAAGGGCAAATTGTCAAGCAAAAAAGTGAAAGCGCGGGAGAGAACATTGAAGATTTAATGGACCAGTTCGGTTTTGACGAAAAAGAGAAGCAAGAAATGCGCGATAAAATGAAAGAAGTGGCGAAACGGCAAAAAAACAATCAAGAAAAATTAAAAGAAAAATTGGAAAATGGAGAAATCAGCCAAGATGAATTTGATAAAGCAACGGAAGAATCGCAAGAAAATATGCCGATTGATATGAAATCAATGAGTGAATCCGCTAAAAAGAAAATTGAAGAAAAATTAAAAACAGAATCAAAAGAAAAGCGGGAACAGGTGGAAAAAGCGGCTCAAAAATCTTTGGGAAAAGCTGAAGATGAAGCAAATAAAGACATTGAAGGAAAAATAGGAACAAAAGAAGAATCGCGCAAAGAGAGAGGAGAAAGACAAGAAAAAGAATCAGAAGAAACGAAAAAACAAGCGCGGGAAATAGCATTGAAACTTGAAAATCAAAAGAAAGAACAAGAAGAATTTGAAAAATGGCAAAAAGAGCGCGAGGGGGAAAGAAACGCTTGGGAAAAAGCCGTTTCCAAAGAAGCCAAAACCATTGACGAGCTCCATCAGCTTATAGAAGAATTTTTCCAAAAGAAAAGTCATCCGCGCTGGGAAAAAGGATTTTCCGCAGGAAGCAGGCTTGATCTTGGCGCGGCGATGCAATATGAAGCTGACCCGAGAAATTACACTCGGCTATGGGAGAAAAAAACCATTCCGGAAAAATATGATTACCGCTTTACGCTTTTAAACGACCAATCCAGTTCAATGAGGGAAGGCAATAAAGCCGAGAATGACTTGATTGCCAAAGCAATAGTAACCGAAGTTTTGGCGGTACTTAAAATTCCTTGTGAAATTTTAGGATTTACTACCAGTTATGAAAATAATGTCAAAAAATATAAAAGTTTTAATGAGGATTTGAATGAAGATCGCGAACGGTTGATGAAAAAATTGTCAAAAATTATTTCAGAAGGCGGGGGCAACACGCCAACCTACACGGCCACGGAAATTGCTTCTGAAAGCCTGGCGCTTGAGAGACAAAACACGAAAAATCACGCTCATTTTCTTTTTGTCATTTCTGACGGTAATCCATATGGAGATCCGCAAGATTCGAGCATAGAAGGTTTGAAAAAATTGAACAAGCGCTTATCAAAAGAAAACAATCAGGTTATAATAGGGATGGGTATTGGAGACGGCATCAGCGAAGAAAATTTGAAAACGGCTTACGGGGAAGATAAATATGTTTACGCTGAAAACCCGGGAGAATTCCCTAAAAAAATGGCCGCGCTTTTGGAAGCTATATTCACGCAGAGTCAAGGAATTAAAAAATAATTTTTATTATGACAACAAGACAAACAATGCCAAAAATTAATTTATCCGATTTTGCGGATGTTTTAATCAAACAACGCTCTTCGGGAGGTTATTTTGTATTAGGTCTGATTATCCGGAAAGGCGATAATGCCCCATCAATTAAAGAAATTTCCAGTCAATTGCCGGAAAATATCGCGGTTGAATTCAGCGGTGAAACCGATGATTCTAAAATTATAAGCGGATTTAAAAACGCCCTTGAAAACAAAAAATGGATTCTAGTTTCTTTAAAGGATGGCCGACTCTCGCCCTTATGGCGCGAGCAATTAGCGCGTTTGCGCGATTCCAATTCAATTTTCATTCAGGGGAAAACCGCAGAGAATGCTTTTTACGCCCAACAACCCGAAGAAGGGAGGATAGTGGTCGTAATTGACGAAAAAAATATTGAGAATGTTAATTATCCTGAATTTTTAAATTTATTCGGACCGGTAATGGAAATATAAATACAATGAGCGAATTTTTTAAACCAGAAAAATACAATCAAGAATTCCAAGCGTCGGTTGAAGCGCGCAAAAAACTTCCGATTATTGATGTTGAGGTTATCAAAAAGAAAAATGATGAAGGAGATAAAGAAGAGGTAAGCGTGATAGATATTGCCGGCGTAAAAGTGGAATCTTTGGCGTCAAAAGAAGATATCTTGGAAACTTTAAAAGAGATTCATCCGACTGTTGAGAGCTTGGAACTTTTGCAATCAATGGCGGAAACCTTTAGTCAGCGCAGGGGGCTTATTGTTGAAGGAGAAACTTCTAGAGGGAAAACATATT
>JBBTYU010000120.1:0-2267 GCA_038061675.1 Patescibacteria group bacterium
CGGCTATGTTGGGCGAGGGGCCGACAGGTTCTGAAATGTTTGAACCGATCCGCAAGGGATTAATGGGAGATCCGGTGGAAAGATTTTTTAACGACCTTCTTTGGTGGGCAAGGACGCTTAAAGCGGCGAGAGAAATATAGAATTATGGATATTTTCGCGCACGGTCTCTGGGCTGGAGCTGTATATAAAGGAGCGAATAAAAAACTGGAGAAACCGCTTAAAGTATGGAGAGCGGCATTTTGGGGCGTGTTCCCGGATTTGTTTGCATTTACCATAGGGTTCATTTGGCTCTTTGGAAATTTTATTTTTGGCGGTATGAGTTTTTCCGATTTGCCGCGGCCGGATTTGGTTGAGCCCGCGCCCGATGAATTGATATTCGGCAACGGTACGATTCAAGGCGCCGCTTCATTCATTGTGCGTTTAACCGCTATACTATACAGCGCAAGCCATAGCGCAATTATATTTTTTATTGTTTTTGGGATAGTATTTCTCATATTCCGCCGACCAATTTGGGAGCTTGGCGGTTGGTTTATCCATATCCTCTTGGACATCCCGACACATTCATATCAATTTTATCCTACACCGTTTTTGTGGCCGCTCTCTGATTGGAAACTTGACGGCTTCTCTTGGGCAACGCCATGGTTTTTGATACTTAACTATTCAGTTATTATAATTATGTATTGGCTTTTGCGAAGAAAGAAAATCGCGTAGTTTAAATTACCTCATTTTAAATTTATGTTGGAATATGTTACCGAAGCAATTGTTTTAGACAAAGTTGATTTAGGAGAATTGGATTCCAGAGTTTATTTATTTACAAGGGATTTTGGAAAAATTACCGCCAAAATAAAGAGCGGCAGGAAAATAATTTCAAAGCTGGCCAGCCATACCGAGCCGTTAAATTTAGTAACCATCAGGATTGTTGATAAAAACAGCCCTCAATTAATTGACGCTCTAATTTCTAAAAAAGGCATTCCGGGGAAAACATTTTTTAAAATAGCCGCTTTAGTCAGGGATATTTCTCCGGAAGGCCAATCAGACCGTAACTTATGGGAACTCTTGATCTCTTTAATAAGCAACGGAGCCAAAGCGGGGGATTTTATCACAGTTTTGAAAATTTTGGGTTTTGACCCGGCGCGCGCTAAATGTAATAATTGTTTAAAGGGTTCGCCTGATTTTTTTTCAATTAAAGATCTAATTTTTTATTGCAAAACTTGCTATGCCGGGTAGTGAAAATTTAATTGGTCTCGTTGCGAGACGTGGATTATTAAAATAAATTACTATCCGTTAAAATAAATATATCTATAATCAGTTGTATGCGTCAAAAAATAATTATTAAATTTCTACTAGCCCGGTATGAATAGTTTTTTAAAGTTTATAACTCTCGGCCTTGTTTTAATTATAGGGTTAAGCGCTTTCTATATCTTAAATGGCAATAATCAAAGTCTTGAAGTCGGTTTGATTAGTCCCGATGAAGCGATGGCTGGGACGCCGCTTGATCTTAGGGTTGAATTTAGCAATCAGATAGGCTCTGTATTAAAAAATGTTTCACTCATAGTTACTCTTCCAGAGGGGGCGGTTTTTGCCGGCAGTGAAGAAGAAAAGCTGGTGGATAGCAAGGATTTGGGCGACATAGGACAGGGAAGTCTTATTTCTGAAATTTACAAGGTTATTTTTTTAAAAGGAATCGGTGAAAAAAATAAAATAAAAGCTTTGGTTTCTTATTCATCGGGTTCTTCTAAATATGAAAAAGAAAAAGAAAAAGAAATTAAAATTTTAGATAGCGGAGTAAGCGTGGAAATAAAAGCTCCCGAAAAAGTTTTTAGCGGAGAGGAATTTGATGTGAGCGTTAGTTATAAAAATATTTCTGAAGTTGATTTTTATAGATTAGAATTAGCCATAGAATATCCGGCTAATTTTACTTTTGCTAGTTCTGATTCAAAAGCCGATTCAGGAAATAATGCTTGGGAATTAGGAGATTTAAGAAAGGGATCAGAAGGCAGTTTTACCATAAAAGGCAGCGTGGCCGGCCCGGATAATTCCCCGGTTATTTTTAAAGCCAATCTTAATTTTAGTTTGAATAATCAAAAATATCGCATAGATCTGAAGGATGTTAATTCCGCTATCTCTCCATCACCGCTTTCCCTGCTGATCCTTTTAAACGATAAACAGGATCATGTCGCTAAATTAAATGATGAGCTGAAATACAATATCGGTTATATAAATAATACAGACGTTCCATTGAGGAGCGGCGTAATAAGAGTTCAAAT
>JBBTYU010000121.1:0-2144 GCA_038061675.1 Patescibacteria group bacterium
AACCGTCAATTCTAACAGGAACAAATGAACCGCCATAATTCAGCTTAAAACTCAGGCCGACAGGAATTCCGCCCTCCTCTCTTTTTTCAAAATTCGTTATTTGGATTGCAGACTCATCGCTAAAACCGTATGTCATAATATAGGCCTTGGTTCTTGGCTTCATTTCTAAAACATATTTATCGTCGGCATTTAAAACGGCGAAGCCAGTACTGGACAGGACTTCCAAAATCTTGGACTTTTCACGGGCCACCGCTTCGGGACCGCTATAAAATTCAACATGCGCCGGCACATCCCCCACGGCAGTAATTATGCCTATTTGAGGCTTAGCAACATCTAAAAGATCTTTAATATCTCCCGGCTTATCAGCCGCATATTCTAAGATCAATATTTCCGGATATTTTCCGCCAAAGGCGGACCAGCCTCTGGCTGGAAAAATAAGCCTGAAAACAGCCATGAATATAACTTTAACCCAAAACATCTTGCCGGTAATTTTTTGATAATCTCCTAAAATAGTTAATGGCAAACCCAGCTCATTATTAAAATTGCCGTGAGTAGCTCTCACAAAACGCGATCCTTTTAAAACACAAAGTATCGCTTCTTTGGTGGAAGTTTTACCAACACTGCCCGTTATTGCTATAACTCCTGGCTGATATTTCTTGATTGTCCAAATGGCCAATCTGCGTATAGTCGCCCGCAAATATTGTTGTAATTTTTCTTTATTCATTTAAGTAATCAGGCCTAATATTATAATAATTAAGTAAAAAATCCGCCAATTCTCTAAAGGCCGGAACGACAGTTGTTCCTGCTAATGGCGCGCCCTCCGGTTTATCCAATTTTATTAAAATAACAAATTTTGGATCATATGCCGGAGCAAAACCAATGTAGGTATGAATGTAATCATCGGATAAATAACCGCCGCGCTGAAAATCAGGAATCTGCGCAGTACCAGTTTTTCCGGCCACATAATATCCGGGAATTCTCGCGACATACGCCTTATCAACCGCAGAAACCATCATTTTTATCGCTTCAACTGATGCTTCTTTTGAAATAACTCTGCGTACCACTTGCGGTTCTGTGTCAGCAACAATAAAGGGCTTCATCAATTCCCCTCCGTTAGCTATGGCGGAAAAAGCATTGATCATAGCAATTGGAGAAACTGCCAACCCTTGACCAAACGAAGCGGTCGCAAAATCAACATCCTTGGAACTACTTTTAATTTTTTTAATATCAGATGTTACCTCTCCAGGCAATTCAATGCCAGTTGTTTGATTAAACCCAAATTTTACTAAGTAATTATAAAACAAATCTTTTCCAATTAACTGTCCGGCATATGCCGCCCCAGTATTTAATGATCCCTCAATAACCCCAGTCATAGTTGTTTTACCATGAGCACCTTTTTCTTCGTAATCCCAATTTTTTATAGTTTTTCCATTTAATTTTATAAAACCCTTATCTACATAGGTTGTATCCGCTGTTAATTTACCACTATCAAGTCCCGCTGCCATAGTGATAACTTTAAATACCGAACCTGGCTCATAAATACCCTGAACAACCGGATTTAAAAAATCTTTAATTTTATATTCTGAATAATTATTCGGATCAAAATTAGGATAATTGCCAAGAGCGATTATTTTTCCGGTTTTTGGATCTTGAACTATCACCGATCCGCCCGTGGCATTATATTTTTTTATCAGATCCTGTAAAGCGGTCTCTGCCCTATTTTGTATGGTGGGATCAATAGTTAAAACTACATCCTTGCCGTTTTCCAGATCAACCACCTTATTGCCTTCCAATTGGCCGTTTTTGCCGGTCAATTCATCATTAAAAAATAATTCCATCCCATATTTTCCGGAAAGCGCGTTATCATCGGAACTTGGCGAAACAAATCCTAAAACTTGCGAAGCAAGATTACCGAGAGGATAATATCTAAAATTTTTATTTTCTATATAGATCCCTTTAATATCAAGGTTTCTGATCTCATTGACCTGATCCTGTGTGGCCTTTTTTAAAATTGAGTAGTATTGATTTGTCGGGCTGGAAAAAGCCGTAACTAATTCTTCCTTGGTTAATTGTCCGCCAGAGGCGGATCCAGTCCCGCTAAGCGGGGCGGAGAATGTTGAAGCAATTTGTTCAGCCGCCAGATT
>JBBTYU010000122.1:0-9454 GCA_038061675.1 Patescibacteria group bacterium
TATAATTTAGTCAATGGAACCAAATAAAAACTTGTTTCAAAATCTTTCTAAACCCCAGCTTATTGTGATCGGCGTTATTGTTGCGGTACTTTTAATTTTTATAGGTATTTTTACCGGCATTCTCCCTGGTCTAAAAACTCAAGAAATTCCTCCGCCGCAAATGGATTTGGTGATCTGGGGCGTTGGCGATGAAGGCGATGCTTTTAATAATAGTCTTTTAGCTTACACCAAGCTTTATCCGAATATCAAAGCTGTTTATAAAAAGATAGATGAAGCCAATTATGAGCAGGAACTGGTAAATGCTTTAGCCGCCGGAACCGGACCGGATGTTTTTATGGTAAGCAATTCGTGGCTGCCGAAACACTCTGATAAAGTATTGACTATGCCCCAAGACAAATTGAGCCTTAATCAGTTGAGATCGCTATTTCCGGAAGTGGTTGAAAAAGATTTTGTTTGGAACGGGTCTATTTTCGCGCTTCCATTATATATAGATTCTTTAGCTTTATTTTATAATCAGGATATTTTTGATAATTATGCTATCGCTCTTCCTCCGGTTGATTGGCTCCAATTTAAAAATTTAATTCCAAAACTTAGGAAAACCGATTCAGACGGTAGTTTGCAAAGAGCGGCCGCGGCCATAGGCGGATCTGAAAAAAATATTCACAATGCTTCAGATATTTTAAGCTTGTTGATGATACAGGCCGGATCAGAAATGACCACTGAAAACTTTACGTCAGCCAGTTTCACTTCTTCAATTAAAAGCGGACAGACAGGGGTGGAAGCTTTAGATTTTTATACTAAATTTGCCGATCCAAAAGATTTGTATTATACCTGGAATGAAAATATGCCTTACTCTTTAGACGCTTTTAGCCAGGGCAAGACCGCGATGGTTTTTGAATACGCTTCTCAAGTGGATGTTTTAAAAATTAAAAATCCATTTTTGAAAGTAAAAATTTCTCCTATGCCTCAGCCGGACAGCAAAAAAGACGCGGTCAATTACGCCGACTATCGGGGACTGGCTGTTTCTAAATACGCGCAATATCCGGAATGGGTTTGGGATCTGGTTATATATTTGACCACCGATGAAATTACCGCTGAAAATTACCTCACTGTTTCCAAGCGTCCGCCGGCATTAAGGACTTTGATACAAAAATATGCCGATGATCCGAATATCGGAGTTTTTGCCAAACAGGCTTTAACCGCGAAATCTTGGCTGAAACCGGATCCTGAAAAAGTTAAGGCCATTTTTTCTCAAATGATACAAGCCGTAGTTTCCAAGCAATTAGAAACTTATGACGCTTTGAGCCAGGCCGAAAGAGCGGTGAGCGATCTGATTGGAGCGAGATAGCAATTCGGTTTGTCATTGCGAGGAGTCTGCGACGTGGCAATCTCGTGATGGATAGATTGCTTCGGCGGCACTCGCAATGACGGAAATTATAAATTTTACTATTTGATATTTACATTCTAAACTAGAAATATGAAATCAAAATATTTAAGATGTTTATTAATTGCCATTTTGGCCGCGGTTTTTGTTTTACCGGCAGGATTTATTTATGCTCAATCTATTGGTGATGTCCTTAATCCATTTCCAGCGGGTCCTACGGCCTGCGGTGTTTCCGGCGGGGGGCTATGCCAATTAGAAAATGTGGGCTGTGGTTTATTGGATAGCATTGAATCTTCAAATAATTGTTCTAAAAAAGAGGTTTGCTGTGTGCCTTCAAAATGCGTTTCAAATAATGACGGCATAGCTGAATGCAGGACAAGCTGCGGCGGAAGGGAATTTCTTAAAAATACAAGCGATTGCCAGTCGCTTAATAAAGTATGTTGCGTGACGCCGATAATTGCTCAACCCCTTTCTTGTCCGGGCGGTGTTTGCAGTGAAGATACTCTTATTTTAGATACTCCTATTTCAGATATTCCTATGTCGCCCGAAGAAGGCGCGGCCGCTTGCGCGCAAGACGAAAATTCCGCGGAATGCCAACAGTATCAAGCTCAAGATAATGAACCTAAGGGATTGGTCCCGTGCGATGGATTTAATTGCACATTGTGCAGTGTTTTTGAACTTAGCAAAAATATCATAGATTGGCTAGTGGGATTTATTTTTGCAATATCGGTTGGTTTTATAGTATGGGCCGGAATGTTAATGATGTTCTCCGGCGGTGATTCAAGCGCGGTATCAAAAGCCAGAGAAATGGCAACAACAGCCGTAATCGGCGTTGCTATCGCCTTGAGTGGTTGGTTAATTATCGGAACTTTGCTTGGCGCGTTAACCGGTTCCGACAAAATAATGCCCTGGAATAAAATTACGTGTACGGCAAAATCAATAGATCTGGGCGGTGAAGCAGCTAAGCTATCGGCAAATTGCGTTTCTGTCGGGGGAATTTGTCGGGATAAGACCAAGGACACAACTGTTAATAAATGTGATGGAACATATACGCCGGGATTATGCGCTGGATCCGTAAACATACAGTGTTGTGTGCCGAAAACCATAAAACTAACGGCCTGTTCCACTATGCCTGGTTATGTTTGCAGTCAAGGAGAGTGTCCAGGTAATGAGTTGGTATCAAAGACTTGCCCGGCCGTTAATGGAGTCCTTGGCCATTGTTGTCCAAAAACGGTGTCCGTAACATCTGAAAATTTAAATATAACAGAGTGTTCTGGCAGCTGCAGATCATCATGTGATTCAGATGAACGGCAGGTAAATGAAATATGCAGTAATACTTCCAAAATATGTTGTAAACAAAAGTAAAATCAATTCTTTCTTATTTATATCTATCAGGTTATAATAATAAATATATGAAAACAAACCCCGCACCTTTTAAGAATTTTAAAAGTGTAAGCAGAAAGTCTTTATTTTAACAATTTTAAACATTATTAATTAATATATATTCACAAAATTTATGTCCGAAGAAAACTCTATTCTTAAAAGGTGCGGGGCAAAAATCTTAAGTTCTATAGTTTTGCTGGTGCTTTCATTATCTTTCGGAGGCTTGGTTTTTGCGGTAGAAGAAAATCCTTCAATGGGAACGGGAAACCCGCCAATAAATTTACCATCTCAGCCAACCAATTTTCCAGCCCCGCCAGTCGTCCCAAACCCGCAAGGTAGTGGAAGCTCTCAGAATAGTGGGAGCATTGAAATCCCCAACCCACTCAAAGTGACTAGTATTTCAGCTTTGATTGACAGGATAGTGACCTATATTATTACCATAGCGACCATCCTTTTGCCTTTAGCGGTCATCTATGCCGCCTATCTTTTTATGAGTTCCGGCGGAGACACTGAAAAAATAACTCTAGGCCGCAAGACTATTTTATGGACGGTGGTCGGCTATGCCTTGATATTGATATCTAAGGGAGTTACATTGATCGTAGCCGATATTTTAGGGGGAAAAAGATAAATGGACACGGGTTCCTTTTTATGATAATCTGAACTTACATTAATTGGTCGAATAATTATTATAATAAACCCCGCACCTTTTAAGGATAATTAGTTCGCGAAATCAGTCTATGTTATACTAAAAGGTGAAAAATGGAGTTTAGATAAGTAAATTAAAAAAATAATTAAAATTAAAAACCCAATCCTTAAAAGGTGCGGGGTAAAAATTATGAAAAATTTAATTAAAAAAGCTTTGACAGGAATAATGCTTTTGACTCCGGCCTTAGCCCTTGGTCAAACTGGTTTTGGCGGTGTTAATACTCCTAAAACTAACATTACCAGTTTAAGCGGTGTGGAGGGAGTAATCTCTAGAATTGTAAACTGGATCACCGGTTTATTCTTCGTAGTCGCTATTTTATATATTTTTTATGCCGCTTATCTTTTCTTGACTTCCGGCGGCGAAGAAGAAAAACTAATATTAGCCAGGAAACAGTTATTATTCTCAATAATTGCTATTGCCGTTGCCTTGCTTGCCGGAACAATGAGATATATTGTTTCTAGCATTTTAGCCTAATAAGGTTCAATCAAAAATTCCCCTTGCGGGGAATTTTTGATTGTGGATTGTTTTTTCCGTCATTGCGAGGAGTCTGCGATATGGCAATCATCCTCTGTCATTCCCGCGAAAGCGCCTGCCTGCCGGCAGGCAGGGGAATCCAGAAGACGCTGAATCCCGTATCAAGTACGGGATGACAAACAAAGAATGTGCTCCCGAGAGGATTTGAACCTCTAACCCTTGCGGGACAGCGTCCTAAGCGCTGCGCGTATTCCATTTCCGCCACGGGAGCAGATATTTTTATTACTGATATATTATATTTGAATATTATATTATTTTTCTGTAATTACAAAATTAGATATTAAAATCAGAAGTTCTAATTGACCTAATTGCTCTAATTAACCTAAATAAATCCCAATTCTCAAATAACAATAACTAAATAAGAAATATTTTTTAATTTATTGGGTTTTGGAATTCGGGTTATTTTTTAGAAATTAGGAATTAGAAATTAGGAATTTTTATTTTATTATTTCCTTCGTTTTCCATGAAACGCTTCGTGCACCTCCTTCAGCTGTTTATTGGTGATGTGAGTATAGACTTGCGTTGTGGAAATATTGCTGTGGCCTAAAAGTTCCTGAACAGATCGGAGATCCGCTCCGTTCATCAATAGGTCGGTGGCAAATTGGTGGCGGATCTGATGAGGGGTAATCTTTTTTGTAATGCCGGCTTTTCTTTTATAGAAGTCCATCAGTCTTTGCACGGCTCGTGGAGTTATTTTGCCGATTGCTTTAGGTGGCTTTGCGCCCTCTTTGGCATTTTCTTTGGCTAAGCTGATGAAAAGTTTGTCTATAGTATCGCTTCTTTTGTCCAAATATTTTTTTATGGCTTTTTTGGCATCGTCTGATATAAAAACAACTCTTATTTTTTCTCCTTTTCCACGCACGACCAGTTCGCCGCGGTCTAAATTGATATACCGGTCTAAATTACACAGTTCGGAAACGCGAAGTCCGGTGGAAAAAAGAGTTTCTAAAATAGCTTTATCCCGTAATCCCCTAAAAGAGTTCAGATTTGGCGCGTTTAATAATCTTTCCAGTTCTTTATACTCAATGATTTCTATTTGTCGTCTGGCGATTTTGGGAAGTTCTATTTTATCCGGAGACAGGACTGCGTAGTCGCGCTTTATTAAGAATTTCAAAAAATTTCTTAGAGCGATAATATAGTAAGATTGCGTTATTCTTTTCAGCTCTCGTGGTGAGCCCGTCGAACCATTTTTTCTATCTGCGCGGACAAGTCTAGCCAAGTGGAGCCTGAATTGCATCACTTTGTCCAGCGTGATGTCTTGCGGTTTTTCAATCTTGGTAAAATTGATAAAAGATTTTAAATATCGTTCGTAATTTTCCCGTGTTTTAATGGATCGGTTTTTTTCTATTTCCAGATAATCTAGATATCGTTTTAAGAGAGTATTAATTTCATTCATATGTTTAATAATAATATAAAAAAATATTTTGCGACAGATACATATATTGTCTCTGTTGCAAAATATTTTGTGGTTGTGCGACAGAACCATTTTTACAAAAGCTTGATTTTTTCGGCGTTTTCGTTTATAATGTAATAAATTTAAATAAATCATAAAAATGTTAACAACTCGCAAGAAATTAAATATTATCAAGGAATTAAAACAATCTGATGCCGATACGGGATCTTCAGAGGTCCAGATTGGTATTTTGACCAAACAAATTGAGGAGCTTACCGCTCATCTGAAAACTCACAGAAAAGACAATCATTCCAGAAGAGGTCTTTTGAAAATGGTTGGAAAAAGAAAGAAACTTTTGGATTATTTGGGAAAAACTAAGCCAAAGAGCTATGCGTCTTTAATTAAGAAATTGGGATTAAAAGCATAAAGGGCTTTCTATAAATTTTGAAGTCCATAGGACGCACAAAATTTATCTAGAAAACCTTTACCCTGTTAAATAATCCGTCAACCGACGGATTCCTGTTTCACAGGATTTAACAGGGTGCTCATTTTTGCAGCTTTACCCTGTTAAATAATTTTGCCTAAATGACAAAATTAAGATTTGAGGATCATAAAAAACCTATGTACAGAGAAAAATATTTTAAAACGTATCATGGTAAAATACTTATAAAGAGTCGCCTCAAATCTTATTTAACAGGGCAGGTCGGGCTGTGTTGTATAATTAATATAATTAATATAATTAACTTGCCCTCTTGGGCAAAAATGGCATGAGACACAAAGAACAGCGAGTAGGTATTTTTATTGATATTCAAAATTTATATCATTCCTCAAGGAATCTTTATAAAGCAAGGGTAAATTATAAAGAACTGATTAAGGAATTGGTGGCGGGCAGAAAATTGATCCGTTCCATCGCTTATGTGGTAAAAAGCGATACCGCTTTGGGCGAGAAGGGCTTTTTTGACGCTTTAACCCGCTGTGGATTGGAACTTAGGACTAAGGATTTGCAAATTTATCCCGATGGCACCAAAAAAGCTGATTGGGATATTGGCATGGCCGTTGATGCCGTCAGAATGACCGAATTTTTAGATGTGATAATTTTAGTGACTGGTGATGGCGATTTTATTCCGTTAATACAATATTTACAGTATGGAAAGGGTAGAAGTGTAGAGGTGGCCGCCTTTGGCAGAACCGCGTCCGGTAAATTACAGGAAATTGCCGATGAGTTCATAAATATTGAAAAAGTTCCGAGGGCGTTAATAAAGATTTAAATTAGAAAATGCCCCTGTCGTGAAAATGGCGGGGGCATTTGATTTTTTAGTAATAAAAAAGTAAGATATAATTACTTTGAATTAAGGATCTCTCAATTAATTTGAGATTCTTCGGTCGCCGACTTCCTCAGAATGACACAAAAAAGCATTTCTTAATTTAAAGATAATTAAGTAAAAACCCTCCTGTCGAAGGAAAAAATAAAATTAACATATGGGCTACGAGGTTATACAAAAGTACAAAACTGACTGTTTTATACTTTTGTATAGTTTCGTATCTCAATCATAATATGGAATTAAATAGGAAAATTTTTAGTACGGAATTCGCCGGAAGACCTTTGTCTTTTGAGGTTTCAAGGGTCGGAGAGCAAGCTGACGCCGCGCTTATTGGAAGATATGGCGACACGGCGGTTTTGGCTACGGTAGTGTTGGGCAAGAAGGATAAGTCCGGAATGGATTATTTCCCGCTTACGGTAAATTATGAAGAAAAATTTTATGCTGTCGGTAAGATCCTTGGCAGCAGATTTATGCGCAGAGAAGGCAAGTCTTCCGATGAAGCTGTTTTGTCCGGCAGATTGATAGACAGAACGATCAGGCCATTATTCAATTCGGCTACGCGCAGAGAAGTGCAAGTGGTTGTGACGGTTTTGCAGATTGACGGAATCAATGACCCGGATTTTATTGGATTATTGACGGCTTCTATGGCCTTAACTATTTCCAGAATTCCATGGGCTGGTCCGGTGGCGGGAGTTAAGGTTGTTAAATTAAAGAATGGTGAAGAAATTTTAATAAACCCATCGCTTCTTGATCTGAAAGACAAAGAAGCCGATTTGGATTTTGACGCTTTTGTGGCGGGAACTAAAGACAAGATAAATATGATTGAGCTTGGCGGAAATGAGGCCAATGAAAAGTATGTTGTCGGTGGGTTTGCTTTGGCCCAGAAACAGATCGCTGAACTTACAAAATTCCAGGAAAAAGTCGCGAAAGAATTAGCCGTTCCTAAAACAGAAGTTTATCTGGCTGTCCCTGAAAAAGATCTGGAGAAAAAACTTAATGAGTTTTTTGGCGATAAATTAGAACCGGCTCTTTATAATCCGGACAAAATCAAAAGAGAGGAAATGCTGTATCGCGTAAAAGACGATATGAGATTGATGCTGGAAGAAATGGGCGGCAAGGAAAAAGAATATATTGCCGCTGAAGTTTATTTAGAATCAAAACTTGACGAGATTTTGCATAAGAAAATTCTTAATGAAGAAAAAAGACCGGACGGCAGAAAACTTGATGAAGTGAGAGAGCTTTATGCCGAAGCGGGAACTCTTAGCCGCGCTCATGGGTCGGCCTTATTCGTTCGGGGCAACACCCAGTCATTGGCTGTCACTACAATAGCCCCTCCGGGAGCCGAGCAATTAGTAGATACTATGAGAAATCAATCGGCTAAGAAAAAGTTTATGCTTCATTATAATTTTCCGCCTTATTCTGTCGGTGAAACCGGCAGATTTGCCGGTCCGGGCAGAAGAGATATCGGGCATGGATCATTGGCTGAAAAAGCTTTGCGTCCGTTATTGCCTTCAATGGAAGCTTTTCCATATGTAATCCGTTTAGTTTCTGAAATTCTTTCTTCAAATGGCTCGTCTTCTATGGCCACTGTTTGCGCCGGAAGCTTGTCTTTGATGGATGCGGGCGTGCCAATTAGGCGTCCAGCGGCGGGCATTGCCATGGGTTTGATTATGGATGAAAAAGGAGAGAAATATAAAGTGCTTACCGATATTCAGGGTCCGGAAGATCATTATGGCGATATGGATTTTAAAGTAGCCGGAACTGAAGAGGGCGTCACCGCCATACAAATGGATGTTAAAATCGGCGGAATAAGCGCGGAAATTATTGAGAAAGTTTTAGCTCAAGCCAAACTGGCTCGTTTGCATATTCTAAAAACGATCCAAGGAGCATTGAAAGAGCCTCGTTCGGAAGTTTCTAAATTCGCCCCTGTTGTTTTTGTCTTAGATATTGATCCTGATAAGATTGGATTAATTATTGGTCCAGGAGGAAAAACTATCAATGGCATCATTGCGGCTACGGGCGCCTTAGGCATTGATATTGATCAGAGCGGTAAGGTTTATGTATCCGGTCCAAGCAAAGAAATTGCGGAGGCTGTTTTGAAGCAAGTCAAATCTATTGTTGAGGATGTTGAAGTCGGCCAGATCGTTGAAGGAAACATTGTTAAGATATTAGATTTCGGAGCCATCGTGGAATTTGGTCCGGGCAGAGACGGAATGATCCACGTGTCCGAACTTAAAGAAGGTTTTGTTAAAAAAGTTGAAGACGTCGTCAAGCTTGGAGACTTTGTCAAAGTAAAAGTAATCAGGGCAGAAAATGGCAAAATTAGTTTGTCTTTGAAGGCGATGAATAAACCGGCTGGCCAAGCATAATTTTTGCGTTTCGCTCTGCTCGCCCAATTGCCTGCGAGAACCGGAGTCCGCTTGTTCCAGCGACAAGCGGCTCCTGCATTCCTCACTCCGACGGCAGAACCAAGCCCGTCGGAGTTCCGGAGCTTCTCCATGGCAACTGTGCGGGCAGAGCTTCTTAATTTAATGATTATAAAATTCCATAGGGACGTTCCTCAGAATGCTTTATTTTTTGTTTACGCTATTTCTTAGAAATTAGTAATTATAAATTATCTCCCTTCGGGAGATGTCCCGCAGGGACAGAAATTTCTGTAAATTATGCTATCCACAACGGATGGCGTTTTTTATTTTTTGAAATAGTATATAATTAAATTAAGCATTAATAAA
>JBBTYU010000123.1:0-6301 GCA_038061675.1 Patescibacteria group bacterium
TTAGTTTCCGAATTTCAAGCTTTCTTTAAGAATGGTCTGGAAAGATTTGTAAAAGCTCCGACCGGCGGGGAAACTTTGGCCGATGTTAAAAAGAGAGTGATGGAATTTATGATAGACATAAATTCTAAATATAGCGATAAAAATATTTTGATCACCGGACATGGAGATCCTCTATGGATGCTTGAAGGCGCTGTGAAAAATTTATCTAATGAAGATATTTTAAAGTCTACTTCTTTAAGTATTGCCGAGCTTAGGCGGGTAGAATTTAACAATTATCCATACAACACTATAACTAGCGAATTAGATCTGCATAAGCCGTATGTGGATAATGTTTATTTGAAATGCAAAAAATGCAAGAACAAGATGTCCCGCGTAAAAGAGGTGGCTGATGTGTGGTTTGATTCCGGCTGTATGCCATACGCGCAATATCACTATCCGTTTGACGCTGATGTGAAAAAATCAGAGGAATCGGATTTGGCCACAATACAAAAAAACATACAATTTCCGGCTGATTATATTTCCGAGGCTATGGATCAAACCAGGGGATGGTTTTATACTCTCTTGGCTATTTCTACAGCGCTAGATCTAGGGGCGCCTTTTAAGAATGTCATTGTTCAGGGTTTGGTTTTAGATAAAAAGGGCGTGAAGATGTCTAAGTCCAAAGGCAATGTGGTTGATCCATGGGAAATGATAAATAAATACGGATCTGATATTGTCCGTTGGTATTTTTACACCATTAATTCGCCCGGTGATTATAAAAAATTTGATGAATTGGATCTAGGCAAGGCTTATCGCCGCTTTATAGCCATTATTTTTAACTCTTTTGTATTTTTAGAGACCTATGGAGTTATGGGTAAAAAAATGTCCGGCAATTTGGCCAGTTTTAATTTGATAGATAAGTGGATCTTGGCGAGATTAAATAAAATGACAACCGAAGTGACCACTGGCTTGGAAAAATACGATATAACATCGGCCTGTAAATCAATTGAGAGTTTTGTTGATGATCTTTCCAGGTGGTACATCAGAAGATCTCGTCGCAGATTCCAAAAACCGGAAAGTCAAGAAGATTTAGAGGCGGTTTCTGCGATTCTGTATCATTGTCTTTTAGAATTTAGTAAATTGATCGCTCCGTTCGCGCCATTTTTTGCCGATGCTTTATACAAATCGTTAAATGTGGAAAGTGATAAGCAACACAGCAAAGAATCGGTTCATTTGTGCGATTGGCCGGCGGTGAAAGAAGAATTTACCAATAATGAAATAATTGAAAAAATGGAAGAGGTGAGGCGAATTGCCAGCTTGGGTTTGGCTTTGCGCGCCGAAAAGAAATTAAAAGTAAGACAACCGCTGGCTAAATTGGAAATAAACACTAAAAAACTGACCATTAAAGACGGCGAATTTATGAATCTTATTAAAGAAGAAGTGAACGTAAAAGAGGTTGTGATAAATCTTCAGCTTAAGACAGAGATAGATCTAGATACCGTAATTACTCAGGAGCTCAGAGAAGAGGGCTTAATGAGAGATTTGGCGCGAATGGTGCAGGATCTAAGACAGTCGGGCAATTGCGTGCCAAAAGATAGAGTGTTTTTGATGATAGAAACCGATAAAGATCTGGAAAATATAATTGATGCTAATAGAGAGAGCTTGAAAAAAGACGTGGGCGCCGGCGAAATAGATTTGAAGAAATCCGATAAGTTTGACGCGGAAATAATTTCGGAAATGGACGGTAGGAAAATTTGGATAGGGATTAGGAAGATATAGAAAATAAAAATTCCCCGTTTAAACGGGGAATTTTTATTTGGAGCGGGTAACGGGAGTCGAACCCGTGTTGTCTGATTGGCAACCAGATGTAATACCGTTATACGATACCCGCACAAGAACCTATCCCAATAATATCTTCCAATCGTGATATTAGCCAATTTTATTTAGAACCAGGTGGGAGGAGAAAATCGCAGTTTTACTGCCTTTTCGACGACTAACGAAGTTATAAATAAAATTGGACATATCCCTTTGGGTTGCGGTTAAAATGGAATAGCTCTGCGTCGTTCCTCCTTAATGTGGTTATCACCACAATTTCGTCGTCACTTCTTGATCTATTTCATTTTCTCTCGCAACGCGATTAGGAAATATTATTGGGATAGGTTCCTAATTATTTTATAGTTTTTTACTTTCTTTTTCAAGGGCAAAGAAAAATCCCCTCACGCTGTTAACAGCGTGAGGGGATTATATTTAGTCGGATTTACCAATTATATCCGATCCAGAAAGTACTGCCTTTTTGTCCGTAAACGCCTCGGCTAAACCTAAGCGTTAATCCGAATGCAGTCGGGACATTTAAGAAATATCCGGCGCTGTAGTCGGGAACAAAGGCGTCGTCTCCACCGTAAGGTGTTTGGCCTTTATTGTACCAGGCATTTCCACCGTCGATGTAAACACCGCTTTGGATATCAATGAACTGCATGAACGGCCACAATGCATGTTTGGATGGTCCGCTAGTTTGAGCTCCGATGAAATCAAACAAAGGAACTCTTAAATCAGCGCTTCCTAAGATGTAGTTGTTTCCGTAAACGCCCAGAAAAGGCATTCCACGGAAGGCCTTATTTCCGCCCATTATGAAGATTGTCGGTTCTGGCCCAATGCTTTTGCCAGAGGCTAAGCGAAAGGCGAATCCGGATCTTTCAGTAATTGGCAGATAATTGCGTCCTTCAACAACTATGTCCAGACTTGAAAAAACACCTTTTTGATTAACGGCCATTTCAGTTCCTGTAAAAAACACATTTCCTGAATGCGGTCCGTGATAATTCCAAACAGTAGTGTCCAGGCCGAAAGTTGTTCCGACTCTGGTTTTTAATGATTTTTCGGATAACCATTTGTATGGGAAACTATTTTCAAACTCAACATATTCTTCACTTGCTGTAATGTCCCAGTTCAGGAATTTGTTGATGAAAATGTTTTTAGCATAACTTAATGTGACGCTTTTTCCATTTTCACCTATATTCCAATACTGTAATCCGAAAGTTTGGCCTGAAGGCGCGTCCCGATAGACAAATTGCCCTAAGCCAATTTCATTAAATAAATAGGCGTTTATTCCATACATTTTATTTCCCAGGTCGTCTGAACCAAGCATGGATAGAGATAGAGAATAGTCAAGTTTGTTTTTATTTACATTCCAAACTACTCCCGCCATTCCTGATTTAGCCATTAGAGTTGGGAATCGAGAAAGTGGTCTCGCGCTTTTTCTTTTTACGATTTTTTCCGGTTGGAAGGACGGATCTATTATTTTCGATTCCGGCAATTTTACGGTTTCAGTGGAAATGAGCGCCGGCTCATCCGCAATAGTCATTGTTTTGCTTGAATCGGAAATGAAATAATCGCAGATATTGCCGAAGCTGTTAGGCCCTTTAGCCCTTAACCCTTTTTCGTCAAAGCCCAGTTCGGTGATATAGACTAGCTTATTCGCTACGATTTCGGTTTTGTTCCGCGGAATGTTTATCAGCCGCAGTTCGTGGCTTTCTATATTTTTTCGGAATAATCTCTTTTTCTCGCTTTTCACGTCAATGGCGATTTTCTGATTATCCGGCGAAACAGCCCAATTTTCTATTTTAGAGTTTTTATTCCCCAAACTATTTATTGGAATGCTGTACGTTGCGATTATGGAAAAGTCCGGAATTGAGAGCGTCCGGAATTCAAAGGTTTTTACGGGCTTTTTTACCCCCTCACCTACTTTATAGGTGCGGGGGTTTATTTTCTTCAAGACAGTTATTACGTTGTTTGAGGAAAAAGTAATGCCCGCAATTTCTTTTTCTTTTTGATCCCAGACGATTTTGTTTTCCAGAGCATCCATCAAGCATATTTTTCCGGATTTTCTGATGACAGCGTATCTGCCATTTTTGGAAACATCTTCGCCTTTTCCGAGAAGTTCGTTATTTTTTGCTTGTTTAACCGGTCGCTCGACTACTTCAAGTTTTTGACTTCTCCAGTTATACAAATACCATGTTGTGTAATGGTTGGCTTCGTAGTCGCTTCCGATTCGATAGCCGATCAGAGCATTTGAGCCTTGAAGCAATTCTATTCCGGCGAGATTCTCTATTTTTTTAAGCTTAGCTATAGAGAATTGCTGGATATTTTGCTTTTCCAGATCGGCGACGAAAAATCCGATAGGAGATCGCTTTTTGATCTTGCCCTCAAAAGAAAGGCTCAGATTAACTACCGCGATAGCGGTTTTTTTATCGCTAGAGAATACTTCTTGAATAACTTCGTAGTCTTTCCAGTTGGTGATCTTTTCTTTAAGCAATTTCTCCAGTCGATATTTTATTTCGGTATTTTCTGCAAGTTTAGTTTTATTTTTTTTGGGCGCAGCTACCTTTGGCAGGGGCATGGCATAAACTTCCATGCTACCTTTATTGAAGCTGTTGAAAGCGATAACATCTTCAGACAGCCACTTTGGATTAAAAACTCCGATTCTTGCATCTGTGAGTTTGGAAATTATTCCATTCTCAAAGTTGTATGAATAGAGATTGTATCCAGAGCCCTTGTCGCTTGCAAATAACAAAGATTTTCCGTCAGGAGAAAAATCCGAACCAGTTTCATTTTCCGAAGTTTGCGTGAGCCGTTGAATTTTTCCGTTTACAGAATCAATGCTTATCAGATCAAGGTTTGTTTTTTTATTTTCAGCGTCATTTTCTATGGCTGTAACCAGGATTTTGAGCGAATGAGAATAAGCGAGCCCTCTGAAGTTGTTATTACCAGGGACGATAATTTTCAGTTTGCGCGAACCCGAGTTAAACAGATAGATTTGCTCAAACTTATTGTTGCCGCCTATGAATGCCAAAGACGAAGAAGAAGTGAAAACCAGGCTGGATATATTCCTTATTTCTTTCCAGGAATATTCTTGTTTTTGACCCAGCTTTATCTTCTGTTTTTCGTCTAATTGGAATTCCTGGATAACGATGGCGTCATTATTGCCCTTTTCTATCGCATAGGCAATTTTGTTTCCGAATATTTTAGCATAGGCGGTAAGTTCTTGTGTTTCATATCTTCCGCTTTCTGCTATTTTTTCAGAAACAATTTTTATGCCGTTATCTTGGCGGTAGTTGAGGTAAATGGCGTCTCTGCCGAAGTAATCAGACTGTGTGATAAAGAAATAATTACTGGCGTCAAGAAGCATGCTGTTTTCGGCTAAGAGTTGGGATTTAAAATAAACAATATCTTTGTTTTTTAATTCCCCATAGCGTTTTCCCAGCTCTGCCCGCAATGATTGATCCAGTCCTTTGAGAGTCATTTCCCTGCAATTTTTTCGCAAGGCCTCATCAAAAGAACTTTTTTTAGTTTCATATATCATTTCTTTTATTGGGTCTTGGACTTCTTCGCTTTTACAATTGTCGTTGATGTAGTTAACGGCGAATTCTCCATATTTATAGAGAAGATAGCCGTAAGCGAATGAGTTGTGTCGCAAGGAAGGCAGAAGATCATTGAAATACGCGTCTCTAAGAATAAGATCGGCTTCCGCATCCCATGATTTTGAGTTGTGTTCGGCCATTCCTTCTATAAACCACAAGGGCGCGTTATCAGCCTGCTTTTTTAGGATCTCTACTTGGAAACTATGAGTGAGCTCGTGCTCTAGCACGTGCCTCATTCTTTCTTTTGATCCGTCAAAAGGCAGGACCATACGTTTTTTATACACTGTTTCTGTGAAACCGCCTAGGTTTTTTGGAATAAACGCGGGAATAACATTTGTTTCTTCAAAGTCTTCCCGGGAATTATAGATAATCACCGGAATTTTGTCTTCAAAGGTGTTAACCCCGAATCTTTGGCTGTCTTTTTCATAAGCCTTTTCCAAGATACCAAGATACCAACCAACCATCATTCCTTTACTGTCTTCATATGAATACAGCTTGAAATGTTTTGATTCGTATATCTGCCAATCCATTTTTTCGGATTGGTAGCGAGGCTTGTTTTTGACAACACGTCCGGATATTATTTCCTGAACCAGCTTTATGCGTCCGCTGTTCGGGAAAGTGAGCTGGAATATTGAACTTAGCGGATCCGCGCCAAATCCTAAAATGATCGGCCGCGGCTTTTCAGCAACGGCGCCAATTGGGAATACCGATAAAGCGACAAATACCAAAAAAATACCAAACATCCGAAATACTTTTTTCATAACTTTTCCCCCTTATTTTTTTATCAATGTACTGCTATGGTTTTAAGACTAGAAGTGTGCGGGACAATCGTCAATAGGTCTTTTTTGAAAATATAATTATTTAGGGTGTATTTATTGTACCAAGTTAGAACCTATTTCCAAAACAAA
>JBBTYU010000124.1:0-7085 GCA_038061675.1 Patescibacteria group bacterium
TTAGATTATTGATATATAATAAACCTCATCGGCTGTTTCTCCGGCAGAATTGAGCAAAAGAACTGTTTGGTCATTATTATTGGCCAATCCATAAGATGCCGAAGAATAAACAAGATCAGCTGTGCTGGAAGCCGGATAATTCGGACTAGCTATAAGCAGAAAGCTCTTGGCGGAAATAATCTTGCCCAAAAATTTAACTGCGCTAACCAAAGGAGTTGAGCTAGCAGCCACGGCTGAAGTTTTTTTCCTTAATGAATATCCTGTTAAATCAATCGTGGTGTTATTGGGATTATAAAGCTCCACAAATTCTTCGTCGGATTTCCCCTCTCCGGCGCCTGGCATAATTTCGCTGATTAAAATATACCCTAGTTCTTCGTCTTGTTGAATAGTGCTAGAAGCAACCGATAACGGCAAAGTATAAGTTGAAGTAGCATTTAAATTATCAAAAACGGTCAAAGAAATATTATAATTTCCTGCTAATAAATAACTATGTGTAGTAGTCGCCTGCGTTGAACTGGCTAATTGATTATCTCCAAAATCCCAATCATACAGAACAATATTGCCGTCTGGGTCAGTAGAAGAAGCCGCATTAAAAATAATTGCTTCGTTGGTTTTTGGTTCTGCTGGCAAAAAATTAAAAACCGCTATTGGCGCTTGATTTGAAACGATATTAGCAGAAACTATTATGGTTTTAAAAATAGTTGAGGTGGCGTTTAGGTTATCAAAAACAGTTAAAGAAATACTATAATTTCCTGTCAGTAAATAACTATGCGTAGTGGTCGCCTGCGTTGAACTGGCTAATTGATTATCACCAAAATTCCAGTCATATAAAGCGATATTTCCGTCAGCATCAGTTGAAGAAGCGGCATTAAAAATTACTGTCTCGCCTATTTTAGGCGTTGTCGTAGAAAGGTCAAAAAAAGCGCTGGGCGCTTGATTTGATTTATTTGTCTCGCTCACTGCGCAAGATTTTGATTGCGCTTTCGGACTCGGACAAGTTTGAATTTCAAAATCCGCGGCATTATTTTCAGTATCAATAAATGTATTGTCTTGGAATTTTCTTTGAATACTTTGGCCAGCTCCCGGATTTTGCGAAAAAACGCCAGCTCCAATAAAAACGTTTTCAGCCGCTCCCCATGCAACACTATCAATAATAGTCCCTGTATCTTCGGCTCCAAAACGCAAAGCCACCCCATTATCATTTGCTAGACTCGCGGAAGTCGTTGCATTAGGCAAGATAGAAATATCTTTATAATCGCTATTAGCCCATAAATAATAACCTTTAGATTCAATGTAGGCGTCGTCTGTCCAAGATTTTATGCTTGTATCCGTTGTTCCGGTTTTAGTTCTTTTTACCAAACGATAACCCTTTAAATTAACACTTGTGTCATTTGGATTATAAATTTCTACAAAATCATTGTCGGTTTTGCCTGTTCCGCCGGTGATTTGAACTTCAGAAATTAAAAGTTTTGATGGCTGTGTATTTGAATTATTAGCTGTCTCAACTACTACGGCTGCCGTTGCAACACTGCCCCCTCCGCCACCTCCATAATAAACAACTTTTACCATATTTTCTTTTTTCGGAGTGCCTAAAATCAACACGTCTCCGCTTCCTTCGCCGGCGCCATTATAAGTCCACCAAGTTAAATCAGTCTGGCGCTCCATGGTTCTTTTTGTTGGCGCGTCGCCAGCCGACCATTCGCTATTGGCAAAAACTTCGTCAACTAAACCGCACTTATCGTCAAATAATCTCAATGCTTCATTGGAATTAGAAAGCGCTCCTGTATAAATAATATCCGCTTTCACGTTCGGCGCGGAATTATCATCGGTTCTTTCCAACAATAAAAATCCTCCGGCGGAAACTTTTGTATTTTCCGGAAAAG
Organism: Patescibacteria group bacterium; assembly: GCA_038061675.1. Taxonomy (GTDB): domain Bacteria; phylum Patescibacteriota; class Minisyncoccia; order UBA6257; family 02-FULL-45-10c; genus JAHILT01. The sequence goes on from JBBTYU010000124.1 coordinate 1,884, forward strand.
TGATTTTAATCTGTTCTTCTTTATCCAAAACTTGCCAATTGGAAATATTTAATTCCGTTCCGGAAATATTTTTTAACTCAATCCATTCATCGCTGGAATTTTTTACGCTTCCCATCCAGGCCAATTCATTAATTAATAATTTTTGATAAGTCGGTATTTTTGATGTCTGAAAAGAACAAATTTGCGCCACCGTCGATAAAGATTGAGTATTTTGTTTTTGAAAATTATCTGATTGGGCGGGCGTATTTAGTAATTGATCTTGAGTGGAGCTGGAAGTTTTTTTATCTATTTTTTGCTCATTAGCTTGATTTAGACTTGTCTTTGCTGCCTCCGTCGTTTCTCCCACTTTTGGTTTTTCTTCCGCCGTCGCTTTTTTCACATTAGACTTAGCAGTCTCATTAGACTTATCAGGCCCATAGGAAAGCTGACTTATTGCTGTCGCCGCGGCATCATTATTTTTAACGGACCGAGCAACCAAGTTCGGACCGATAGGTTTTTGTTCGCTCGGCTGAGCCATACTGTTATTTTCGTCCAAAGAAATTTCTGCCAATAAATTTTGGTCCGGAATTTGGGCGTTGTCTTGGACTACATCCGCAACATTTGAAAAAAGTCCCTTCGCGGCTTCTATTACTTGAGCAGAAAAAGCGCTTACCGTATTGGCTACCGAGGAAGTAATCGCCCTGCCAAAAGAACTTGTAATTTGCCCAAAAGCCCTTGCGTTATCTATTGTCCAAGAAATAGGATTTCTATCATCATTTATAGGTTTAGCGTCGCCATAATCCACGCGCGCTATATCATTAAAAAATAGATTAATAACTCCGGCGGCCACTTGGACGGATTTGGTGGAGAGATGAGACCAGTAATCAATCAATATTTTATCGTTATCTATTGTAGCTAGTTCTTGCTTGCCAGTTTCCAAATCAATGGAAGATAATCGCAATAATAAATATTCAATACTATTTTCTTTCTTAAAAGAAAATTTATACCTGCCAATTAACTTTTCACCATCGGGAACGGGCAAATTATAAATTTTATTAATAGTATCCTTACTATAAAAATTATTATTAGAATACTTCGCCATTTCATCAAAATAATTAGAAAGTACGGGCATATTATCAAACGGCTTTTTATTTACTAGTCTTGTTGTCAAATTCGTATCTGGATTTTTAAGAGAAAATTTACTAGAAAAAATTTCATAGGGACTGCCATCGCCTAATGGCTCCGGATGGCCGTCATTTCTCGTGTGATCCGGAACGCTGGCATCTTCAATGAGATGAAGCACGTGTCCCAAAACAAACATTGCTTTTTCTATTTTGCCATCGCGGTAATATCTGACTGCTTGTTGCCAGGTAAAATTCACATCCATATCTTTAATATTTTCCTGTTCGGAAACAGTCAACATAGAAGCAACGTATTTTATGGGCCTATTAATAAAAGTAGTTTGCTTAGAATCACTTTGCGCCCACTCTTTTGAGCTAAAACCACTGCCCCACCTAGGATCATTGAGTCCGAGGTTATTAACTGGATCATAAAAATGATTCGTCCAGCGAGGAGCGTCATCTTCGCGTCTTGAGCCATCTATGATATAAGATTTAAATTCATCTTTAATGGGATTGTTGGGATAATTCTGATTATAGAAATTAATTACCTCGTCGGTTAAATAAGCATGCGTTTCCACCTCGTACGCAAAAGCGCTCGGCGCAATGCTAAGCGTAAAAACAAACGCCGAAATAACAATAAGTAGCTTTAGAGACTTTCTATTTTCCATACTTTTGAATATTTATTGAATTTCAAATTGATATCAGCGATAAGTTCTTCCCCCTCAAAAACCACAAACCAAACACTATTCTCATTAGCACCATTAAGCTCTGAGTCTATTTCAGCTTTTGACAATATCTCAATAATCTTTGGGATTCTGTTCTCCTCTTTGGCTTTTGTTAGATTATTTAAATGAGCTTGATCCTTTTGAGCCGTATCATCATCCAACGCAAAATATTTACTAGCCAACTCAATATCATCCTTCTTTAACGCATCAATAAACATTTGCAAGGTTTCTTCGGGTGTTTTTCCTCCATAAATATCGGCTTCCATATCTTTCTTGTAAGCTTCTATTTTGCCCGGCAATTCCGCCATACTTTTCTCCACTTTCTGTATATACTTTGCTTCAGGACTAAAATACATGCTCCAAACAAAAAAACTGCCGCCCACCAGCACAATAAGCCCTAAAAGTCCGGCAATATGCTTTAAATAGCTTTTACTAAAGAAACCTGCCTTCGGCTCAAGATTCATATTTTGATTGTCCATATTATTTACCCCGCACCCTTTAAGGATTGGGCTGTTAATTTAACTCCGACACATTTCCCGACGATACTGTCGGGATTCCGGTCGGAGCTCCATACCCCGCTGACTAGCGAGCGTCGGAGTTAATTTTTATATCTTCTAAATAATTCGGCAATACAACGACTAAGTATAGAATTGCCGAATTATAACCCACTTGTCTGTCATAGCCCCGCTTATCGGGACGAAGAGAGACCTGCCCATAGTGAACTTATCAAATCCATCGAAGAATTGCCGAATTGCCGAATTCCATTGCCGAATTATTCCAAAAATAAAACTTGGGATGCTATTTAATAGTGTCCCAAGTTAAATTTATAAAAATTTGTAAAAAACTTTCTTTTTTAGCTTCTCTCCAAAATACCAATCCTTACAAATTATTAATTTTATGCTAAAAACTTTTCTTAAAAGATTTTAGCAAATTAAAACCAAAAGTCAAATTCTGTATAGCTTAAAAGACTAATCTCTTAAGCTATACACAATACAATTACCAAAAAATAGATTATAATAGCAATTGTTTATATGTCTAAAGGAATTATATTAAAAAACAACATCACTAAAGAGACGCTTTTAAAAATAGCCGAGCTAGGTATTTTTACCGTAGCCGCAGCATCTTCTCCATACTTCCTAAATAAAATTATTAAAAAATATTTTAAAAATAAAATTGAGCAAAGATCAAGAAAACTACGAGAATTACAAAAAAGAAAATTGATAAACATAGAAGAATATGAAAATGGAATAGTAAAAATAACTCTTTCACATTTAGGGAAAAACTTAATCAGACAATATAAGCTTGAAGAAATGGAAATTAAAAAACCCTTAAAATGGGACGGGCAATGGAGAATTATTATTTATGATATTCCCCAAAAATTAAGAAAGGCTAGTAATGCCTTTCGTAGAAAAATTAAAGAATTGGGATTGTATCGATTACAAAAAAGTATTTGGGTTTCACCTTATGATTGCATTTCAGAACTGGAATTCTTGTGCGCTATTTTTGGAATCCCGCTTGAAAACTGCGTTTATTATTTTAAAACTAAAGAATTGCCAAAAGAAGCTGATATCAAAAAATTCTTTGATTTATAATTCTGTATAGCTTAAAAGACTAATCTCTTAAGCTATACAGAATTGAGTTAAATAAATAAGTGGTTCTATTCCAAAAAATTTTTGAGAACTGCAAAGTCTTTTTTGAGTTCGTCCTTGGTATTGGCGTTGTAAATGGCTACCGCCGGATGAAAAAGCGGGATAATCTTTATTTCTCTGATTTTTCCACCTGAAACAGATCTGTTTTTGGCGAAAAAGACTCTGCCGTGAATTTTACTGATATAGTCCAATTTATCATCCAGACCGAATTTTTTCATAATATATACCATAGAAAACCTGCCCAAAGTGGCTATGACTTTGGGACGAATGATGTCTATCTGCCTGTCCAGATATTGGGAATATAATTCTATTTCTTCGGGCAAGGGATCGCGGTTGCCGGGAGGCCTGTCTTTAACAATATTGGTGATATAAACATCCTCGCGTTTGATGCCGACATGCGCCAAAAGTTCGTCCAGGAATTTTCCCGATGCTCCACAGAAAGGCCGGCCCGTTGCCGCCTCATTTTTTCCCGGCGCTTCGCCGATGAACATTATTTTAGCGCAGTGGCTACCCTCGCCTATCACCGGAAAATTTTTATTTTTAATCCTGTCTTTATAAAGAGACAGTTTTGTATTACTCAAGATCTCGTCCTTTATTTTCCGCATCAATTCCTTTCTTTCTTCTTTATTCATAATGAATCTTTTCGTGAAATTGCTTAAAACGTTCGGCAAGTAAAGGATTTTTAGAAAAATCTGGATCATTAGAAAGAATTTCTTCGGCGGAAGATTTAGCGGCCTTCACCAATTCAATATTTTTCAAAGCATCCATAGCAATATCCGGAAGTCCCGTCTGTTCTTTGCCCAGAAATTGGCCGGGGCCTCGCAATTGCAAATCTTTTTCAGCTAACTCAAAGCCATTTTTTGCGGTTAAAAGCGAATCAAGACGATATTGGGTAGATGTGGAATCAGAGTCAGTGAAAAGCAAACAAAAAGACTGGTGCTCGCTTCGGCCCACTCTGCCTCTGAATTGGTAAAGCTGGGCAAGACCAAATCTGTCCGCGCCCTCAATCATCATAATGCTGGCATTAGGCACATCCACGCCAACTTCTATAACCGAAGTAGAAACCAAAATATCATATTTTTTATCCTGAAAATCTTTCATTATATTTTCCTTTTCCGTGTTTTTTAATTTGCCGTGAAGCATAGCGATCTTCAAATCTGGAAAAATATTTTTAGATAATCTTTCATATTCTTCCTTAACTGACTTTAAATCTAATAATTTTTGCTGTGATTCGGTCAAAACTTTTCTCTCCTCCTCGTCTTTGGTGCCAGGCTCAATGCGCGGACAAATAACAAAAGCCTGTCTGCCTTTTAGAATTTGTTCTCTGATAAAACCGTAAGCTTTTTCTCTATTGGTTGGCGCAACAACTTTTGTTATTATCGGTTTTCTGCCAGCCGGAAGCTCATTTATGATGGACAGGTCTAAATCGCCAAAGATAGTAAGCGCCAAAGTTCTTGGGATCGGCGTGGCTGACATAGAAAGCAAATGCGGAATTGTGAATTGTGAATTGTGAATTGTGTTTTTTCCCGCGGTTTTATTCCCTGATTCATTATTCATAATTCTTGATTCGCTATTCTTCAGCAGAGCGGCGCGCTGTTCAACTCCAAAACGATGCTGTTCGTCCACAATCACTAAAGCCAAGTTTTTGAATTTAACTGTTTTTTGAATAATGGCATGCGTGCCGATGATTATTTTTATTTCCCCGCTTTCTATTTTTTCGTTCAAACT
>JBBTYU010000125.1:0-4112 GCA_038061675.1 Patescibacteria group bacterium
CCTTGATTTGACTCCTTCAACCAAGATCAAAACCCAAACCTCATCCCCTTCGTCAGCATGCCTAGCTATAGTCGCTCCACAACCCAGAACTTCATCGTCCGGATGAGCGGCAACCACCAAAACCTTATTTTTTGTCTGTTTCATCGTTTTCTCCTTTTATTTTTTTAATGCTAACCTTGGCGCTGACATCTCCCTTGCCATTCAGAATAGCATCATGGAACTCATAACGCCATCCATTCGATTCAATGAACGCTCTGGGATAGCCGTCGGCATCAAGCATCCTTATGAAGTCGTAAAGCTTCCGGCCGCCAAGGAGCTCGGGAATCCGACTCTCTTCGGGTTTTCTTCGTTTCCACACCACGACTTTTCCGTGCTGCGGCTTCGAGATCGGCCGAAGCCGGACTATTTTCTCTATCATTTTGAAAGAAATCGCGCTGATCCTCTTCAAAATTTCTTCCGCAGAACCGGTTTTGATATTTACCGGCTCGCGCATATAAACAGACCCCGCATCAACCTCGGCGGTAACTTTGAGAGCGCATACTTGGATATCATAGATCCCGCGGATGATATGATTTTGAATAGGGCTTCCTCCGCGGCCGAAAGGCAAATTAGCGGAATGAAAAACCACACATTCAAAATTGTCGTATATTTCTTTGGGGATCATCCACGACCAATGCGGAAAAAAAATATAACGCGGATTCAACTTTCGAAGATATTCTAAAGTTAATTTTTCAGGAGAAGTGATCAGATGTTTTGTAAAGCCGCGCGGCACAATCCATGAACGAAAGTTTGAAATATTCCAAGGCTTTATCGTGGCTATCATGATTGATCTTTTATGCATAATTTAATGCTCCTTATCTTAAATTTTCAAATAGCAAGTAATCATACTCATAAAACCTATTAAATTGCAATAAAGTTGCTTAAAAGGCGTGTTTTTGTGGCTCGCTAAATTTCGCCATTAAAACATCGTCTACCCACTTCCCATTACAAAAGAAATGTTTTTTTCTCACGCCTTCTATGACAAAACCGTTTTTCGTGAAGGTCTTAATTGAACCGATATTATTCTCGTATGCTCCGGCTATTACCTTATGCAATTTTAATTTATTAAAAGCAAAATCAGTTAACAAATTGATCGCCTCGCCGGCATAACCGCGCCCCCAAGAATTCTTATCGCCGATCATTATTCCGATTTCTGCCAATTTATGATGCTTGTTAATCGGACCCAGCTTTATATTGCCAATATGCTTATCTGAATCTTTCCGGACTATGGCTAAAAATACCAAATCTTTATCTTGGGAAGCTTTTTCAACATATTCTCTGACATTCTTTAAAGTATGACGCGCTGATCTAATTTCCAAATATTGATTAATTTCGGGACTATTTAACCAGCTAACATATTCCTTGGTGGCATCAGAAACTCGCACTGGCCTTAAATAAATATTCTTTCCAATCAACTTAATATTTTTTTGATTATTCATAAATAGTGATTATTTTTCTATAAACTCAACTAATTTTTTTTCTTTAAACTTTAATAAATAATTATAAAGTTCTTTGTAGGGCAAATCGTGTTTTATGGCGATATCTAAAATAGAAATATTTTTATTAAAGTAGCGCGGCAGACAATCCATCAGATAATTCCATTTCGCTCTCGTCTCCGCATTGTCTAACTTCATTGATGGATCTGTTCCCGGACTAAGATATAGATTATATTTGGGATTGCTTAGCGCTATCAACCCGGAAAATTTTCTTTTTAAAAAACAGTTGGTTTCTAATGTATCAATGATTCCCAACACCGCATTAACCGATTCCTCCAGCTTATCCTCTTTCATAATTTTTATATTGTCGCTATCAAGATGATATTCGGGATAAAAACCGGGCTTTTCACAGCGGGAAAAAGAAATGGTGGGAATCTCTATGCCGGGCGCCTCCCAAACAGTTTCGTCATTACCCACGATCTTCCTGAATCTGTCTTGATAAAATTTAGCGTTAAATTTCAAATAATTGGATGCCGCTTTATCAAGATCCGTGTCGCCCGAAAATGTTTCTTGAAGAGCAAAGCGCCGATTATCGTTGCCCAGCATCTCTAAAAAAATACAATATTTATAATGTTTTAATAAATTATTTTTTAGACCGGCTAAATAAAAAACTGTGCCAATATGTTCCGGCGCAACAATTAATTTATAAGTATACTTAGTGTTTTTTCGGGACAATCGTTTTAAAACCTCAATACCGACGGCATATCCGGCCGGCCCGTCATTAAGTTGCGCCGCATGACAATTATGCGCATTCAATATTATGGTCTCCCTGGTCTTTCCCGACTTAGTGTATTCCAAAACTTTCATCGTTCCGTCTATCCGCTGTGTTTCAAGATCAATTTCGTAATCACCGTCCTTCATTTTCTTGTATATGTTGTATGGAAGGGAAAAACCCCATAATTTTTTAAAGGGCTTATAATAAAGATCGCAATGATACACTATATTATCCGGAGCGTTTTCTTTGTAAAATAAATGTCCCTTCAGGTCTTTAAACTTAATTTTTCCTTTAAATGAATCGGAGTAGCCAATGACGCCGAGCGGATGCTTCTTGCCGTCATAAATTAATTTTCCCTCTTTTTTAATGGTCGCCCTAATCACCTCCCATTTTTGAGGCACAACCCAGCCATTATGTTCCCTACCTGATTTATACTCTAAAACTTTAAACGGCAATTCCTGGCATAGAATCTCATTTTGCGCATCCGCGCCATCAGAAACCGGAGTAATAAACAAACCATCAACTTTTTTTAAAACCTGCATCATTTTGCTCATATTTTTTGAGATCCTTTGGGTGAATAAATTATTTTGGAGTTCCTTGCTTCCTCTAAAAATTTATTAGGGGTTAATAACCTATCGCCCAATTCTATCTTATTAATAATATTCTTATTCTCTTTATCTAAAACTTTTTTAATATACAAAAGGTTTCCGATTGTGGCGACAAAAATACCCCCATCATTCTTACGAATTACCAATCCGCTGGAAAAGGGATGATATTTTTCTTCCGCCTTCAATAATTCAACGTCCTTCAAGGCAACGCGCTCCTGCCCCAAAAAAGTGGATGCTCCATCATAAGGATCATCAAACGCATTAATGAATAAAAATATGTCCCTGCCTACCCAGCTCCAATCAACAAATCCATTGATTTTAGTATTTAAAAACGGGTAATAAGAACTATGTTCTTCTTTGAGATTTTTCAATTTAAATTCTTTACCTTTTTTAACTTCAGATAAAAAATCTTTCAAAAAATCAATTTCTTGTTTTCCTATAAAATCAAAATAGTCTTTCGGTTTTTGAAGTTGGGCAGGCAATTTAAAATCTCGCCTCTTCAAAATCTCTCCCTTATGAAAAGTTTTCAAACCCCCATGAATTATCTGCAAATTAGCGCATCCTTTTCTATTCCCGTGAAGTATCTGCCACGTATAATGAGCTCCTCCTCTATAACGGGGCAAATCAATTCCCATAAAATCCAATAGCTGATTTTTAGGGAATAAATCAGCAGTTTCTTTATTAAAAATCCAAACAGCTCCAAAAGCTATTCCTAGAACGTTGCCGGCGATCTCGCTCTTTAAATTTTTATCGGAATTAATATCATCAGAATTAAAATAGCGAATTTTATTTTTAGCCAGCACCTCTTTAAGGGTTTTTCCTTCAATCGACGAAATTCCGTTTAAATGCCTCTCTGAACTGAACACAACCAGATCCAAACTGCTATTTTTAGCAATGTAAACGGCAAATTCGCTTAATATATAAGATCCTCCGAAAATTATTAATTTTTTTATTTCTTTTATTCTCATAAATTAAATAGGCCTGACGGAAATGCCCGAATTATTAAGAAAAGATTTTACCTGTGAAAGATTGGAATCGGAAAAATGAAAAATTGAAGAAGCCGCAACGGCCGAAGCGTTCGCAATTTTAATCGCATCTGCAAAATGCTGCCTTGTGCCGGCTCCGCCATTAGCAATGACCGGTATTGAAACAGCCTCAGAAACAATTTTTATCAAATCTAGATCATAACCAGCCATCGTTCCTTCTTTATCAATGGAAGTAAGCAATATTTCTCCGGCTCCCAATTTCTCCGCT
>JBBTYU010000126.1:0-6833 GCA_038061675.1 Patescibacteria group bacterium
AACATATCCTAAAAAAACTCACCCCCCCCCCCACTTCATTCCTACGTTCTTGAGAACGTAAGAATGACAATTCCCCTCAATTAGGCCTAAAACATTTACACTTTGAGCTTTGTTTTATTTATAACAAAGATATGAAGAAAATTATTTTAATCAGGGGGCCCATTTGTTCCGGTAAAAGCACCGTCGCCAGATTGCTGTTTGAAAGAAATAACAATTCCAGTTTAATTGACGAGGATGTTCTCAAAAGAACCATAGAAAGGACAAAGACGCCAAAATGGAGAAGCAGTCTTGCCTTTGAGACAGCTCTTTTCCTTACCGAAAAACTAATGCGAAGAAAAAGAACAATTATCGCAGATGTTCATTCTTCCAAAAAAGATCGCTATATCAAATATAAGAAATTAGCAGACAAATATAACTATACCCTGCATTCTTTTTTGCTCTATCCCCCGTTAAATACTTGTATTGAAAGAAATAAGCTAAGAGATATTCCGGACGTTGCGTACAAAATAAGTCGCAAAAGCATTGAAAAATATTGGAGGGTATTACATAAGGTTGCCGGCGAACAAGTATTTAGCGATTCAAAGATTGAGCCGGCGCTTATTGCAAACAAAATTTTAAATAAATTCCCTAAAACATCCGTCGGCTGACGGATGCTCGGGCAAGCCAAACCTAAACGCCTCACGGGGTCGTGAGGCGTTTAAATATGTGGCAAAAAGGAGAATACCCTACCGGTTTAGATACGTAATGGTCAATTGAAGCGCGGTGGCGAAGCTGACCCAGAGAAGGTACGGAATTTGAATATAGGTAATCCATCTTGCGAATGGGAAAATGGCAACCATTGCCCAAATAAGCGTGCCAAGAACCAAAACAATATCAACGCCGGCTAGGAAATTATTTTTCAAACCGAATTGAATTGATGTGAAGGCAAGATTAAAAATAATATTCAAAATAAACGGCAAAGCAACCATAAACGTAACTTGCTTCTGCCATGCCATTAAAAATACCTTGCCGAAAGAAATAAAAATTAAAATATAAAGAAAAGTCCAAACTGGACCGAAAAGAAACGCCGGTGGCGCCCAAAGTGGCTTTATTAATGACTGATACCAGTTATATGATTCCATATTTTTTATTATTTATTAGTTTTTTTATTCCAACGTTCTCAAGAACGTAAGAATGACCTTTCCTTGATCGGTCAATGCATGCCGAACGGCTTTACCGGCATTTCTCTTCATAACTATTCCAGCAATATGCAACCGCCCGATATGTTCGGCAATGGTTTTAAAATTGGTTTTTAATTCATCAGAAACTTCAAAAACCGACAATTCCGGCTTTTCTGCAAGCAATTTTAAAATCTCAATCCGACGATGATTCGAAAATCCTTTTACTATCCTTTCCAGCTGCCTTGGTTTTAACATAGTGTTTTTATTATATCATTCTCATGTTCTCAAGAACGTAAGAATGACTTTGTCATATTAATAAACAAGCTTTTTCACTTCGTCCCAAATTTCCGGATCATTTTGTTTTTCTTTAAGCCAATACCACCATTCGCCTCCCCAAAAATAAATCTCGTCAAAACCGGTTTTTTGGGCGAATTCAACATTTTTCTTGAAGAATTCAAAACTCATCGTCTTGTTTTGTTCTTCGGGCGAGCAATCGCTAAGCTGGCTTTTACACCACGGCTCGGCCTGCAATTCTCCTAAAATGACTTTCTTGCCAAACAATTTTTCAACAAGCAAGGCTCTGCGATAATAAGAAACTGCCGGATGCGGAAATGTGAGATAAAACTTAAAAAAACCAAGCTGTGGAACCCAGATCCTTCGGTAAAGAGTCGGTGAAACCACATCGGCAATGCTCGCCGGAAGCCACCACAAAGAACCTTCTCCGCTGTCGGAAATTATCACGGGCCTGTCATCAATAGATTTTATCAGCGCCACTTCTTTTTTTACAAAACTGGCAGGAAGAACGAACGGACATTCACCGAAAGGGAAAAACGGCTCGTTTTCCGCCTGCCAGTATTTAATTGCCGGCGAATCTTTATACCGCGACACTACTTCTTTAGTTAAGATCAGCGCCTTTTCTTCTCTTTCTTCCCAGCTTAAACTTTCTGCCCATACGGGAACATGACATTCGGGCCAACGGATGACTTTAAGGCCGGTTACCAGCAAAACCCCAGCCTCCCTTTTTTCCGCTTCTTTGATCTGCCAGTCCAAATCTTCAAAATCAAATTCCCCTTCTTTTGTTTCTATCAGATTCCATTGGGCGGCAATTTTAATCTGTTTGAATTTCAGATCATCAAGAAGCGCCAAATAAGTTTCTTTCCAATCAAGCCCCAAGAGCTCGGCCTGCGATTTAGAAAAAGTTATTCCCCACGTTATTTTTTCCGGCAACTTAGCCCGCCCAACGAAAAAATATCCCAAAAACGCAATAATAAGAAGGACGATCACTGAAAATAAAATTGTCATTGATTTATTTTTCATCAGAACCTGTCTTAATTATATTTTTTATTTTAAACGTCCCGAGTTTTTCTCCTTCTATAAAACCCTGCATAGCCGCCTCGGCAAACCATCCGCTGTTTAGCAAGTCAAAAAGCCACAAATCAGCATATTTAGGGTCTCCTTGCGGTATTCCCGAGCCAAGCCTTAAAAGCCATTTTTTATTGCAATCTTCCTGCGAACCCACCGGCGGAGCCATAATAATCGGCAATCCCAGAGCGGAATAAAAAGATAATTCGCTGGGCTTGGTCCAAAGAATATCAGTGGTTCGCAACGCGCGGTTAAAAGCTTCAAAATAACCGTCTGTATTTTCGGCAAAAATTATCTCTATACTTTTACCCAAACAATCATTCAGTCCCAGATCTTTAATATATTTTTCAAAATATTCTTTGCTTTTCTCTCTTGTTCCGGCAGACAGAATCATTTTAATCTCTTGATTTTTTATTTTTTGAGACAAACTTTTCAAAACTTTTACGGCGATATCTTTTTGAGCTCCGGCGCCGCCAACGGAAAATAATAAAGTCAGGGGACGAACCAATCGTTCGGGCAATTTCCCAAGATATTTTTTGACCAGCGTTTCGTATTCCTTGAAATAAACCCCCTTGGGATCCAAATTCAAAAGGCGGCGGCCCAGATCGTTTTTCAGAATTTCCATATTTTCCGAACCGATATTTTCCAAAGGCAATGGATATCCGGTTAAATAAATATTTTTCTGTTTAGCGCCATAAAGACGCAGTCTTTCGACCGCCCTGGATGTGGGAACAAGATATTTGATCTTGCTTGAAGCCGGATCTATTGAAACCCAGGATCGGGCAATGTCCGCATCACAGATAACAATAAAAATTTCGGCCGGATAATTAAAATATTCAGCCATAAAAGCCGGCATAAAAAAAGTGCTGATAATCGGTCTTCCTCCCATTTTATCTATCAAATGTTTTCCCCATCCCATTTTCATCAGAAAAAACAGGAACTTCAGTTCAAGATTTGGGCGCGACAGATCTCTTTTCGGATAAAAACTTGTAATCTTATGAAGGCTGTCAAAAAACGAAAAAGCCATTTCTCCCACGAATGGAATGTTTTTAAAATTGGAAATGAATTCATAAAATATTCTGATACTCTCCCAGATCCATCTGTCTTTTTTAGAAATGCCCAGATAACAATTGGCGTTAATAAGTTTTCCCTCCGGCGCCAAAAATTTTAACGGATAAGCGGTTCTTTGGTGCCCATAGCCCATATCTACCGTCACAACCCATGCTTGATCTTGATTTTCTCTTTTTGTATTCATATTTGATCCCAAACATCAATTCGCCGCGGCAAGAATCCATAAACATATCATTTAATCACTGAATGTGATAAGAATGGCGGTCAACCGCAAGAATAATCGCGCCTATTAGTAAATTCACTTATTGCTCTTCGGTGGATATGAAATTTTCAAGCTCATTTGATAATTCCTCTATTTCATTATTGAGCTCCTCTTGCTTCTTTTCATTCTCGCGATTAATCTCTTCCAATTTCTTGGTAAATTCTTGATCAATCTCTTTTAGTTCTTTAGCAGACTCTTCCTTTACTTCCTTATATTTTTTAATTATATCATCAACATCATCTTCATCTTCGTTGTCCTCATTTTTTTTCTCAAACGCATCTTCTGCCCGTTCAAGCGCTTTTTCAGCCTGATCAGCTAATTCTTTGGCGGCTTGATAATTTTCTTTGGCAAAAAGATCTTCGGCGCTGGCAATCGCTTTGTCTGCCAATGAAAGATCAGTGGCAATAATTTCCGGAATTTCAACTAACAATTCAGCGCGCTCTTCCTTTGCGTCATCAATAGCGTTTTGCGCCCGATCTTTTAATTCAAAAACTTTGTCTACGTTTTCCTCTTCATCGTCAAAATCTTGCGAGCTCTCATCTTCGTGTTTTTTAAGAGCGTCTCTTTTATCGCCTAAAGCAGAAAGATTTTTCACGAGCTTCTTAGCCTTTTCAACATCTTTGGCCTTATCGGCTTTTTTAATCTGTTCTTTCAAATCTTTCTCTTGTTCAGATAGATTATCATCTTCGTCTTCAAAAACGCCCTTAAGAGCTGATTTTTGAAAACTGATCTTTTCACTCACTTCTTTGGCTAATTCAACTATATCCTTACCCGAACTTTTTACCTTTATCACCGCACCGCTTGCCCTTGCAAGATTTTCAGTTAAACGAACTTTCGCTGCCTCAATTCCCGGCGTAGCCACTCCCTTTTCAACGAGCATCGCCTTAATTTCAGAAATACGTTCCGCGGCAAACTGAAGCTCTAAGCGAGCCTTAGCTTCAGGATTGAACGTAAAAAATTCCTGCAAAGCCTCACCCACGCGATTTAAAAAATAAAACGGGCTATCAGGCGTTAAGCCTGGATTTGGCAGTGTAGTGGCCGTACTCTGACCAAAAGCCATAATTGGCAAAACCAGTATAGACACTGTGATAATTTTTAATGATTTCATTTTTTTATTTATTGTTATTTAGACTTTTACTTATTATACCAAAAAATTGAATTATTCGTTGTTTTGTTTTAGAATATTAAGATATTTAGACGCATGGCTAAACCAATTTATAAATAAATTAGTCACCCGTCCAGCCTTGCGGGATTAGGGAGGGGTCGCATAGCGGTCTAGTGCACCACCTTGGAAAGGTGGCATACCCGAAAGGGTATCAAGAGTTCGAATCTCTTCCCCTCCGCCAACAAAAAACATCCACTAAATCATGGATGTTTTTTTAACTCGTTTCCACGAAGGTCAAAGCAAAACCCTTTTTATTCTCTCTTCCGGTTCTGCCTATTCTGTGAATGTAATCATCATAAGTTTGCGGAACGGTAAAGTTGATCACGTGAGTGATGTCTTTGATATCAAGGCCTCTGGCGGCAACATCTGTGGCGACAAGTATCTGCACCTCGCCCTCTTTAAATTTCGCAAGCGCTTTTTGCCTTTGGTTATGCTTTCTGTCTCCGTGAATTGAATCAGCTTTAAATCCATCTCTTATCAGTCCCTCAGTAAGCCTCTCTACATCTCTTTTTGTTTCCGAAAAAATCAAAACTTTTTTGAGATCGGCTTTAATAAGCAGGTCTTTCAATTTATCAAACTTTACTTGCCTGCCGACGAACCGGACAATATCCTGCTCAACATTCTCTGAAGCTCCTTCGCTTGAAACCTTGACCGTTATCGGATCAATTAAAAATTGCTTGGTCAATTCCTTGATCTTCGGAGGCATTGTCGCCGAGAAGAACAAAGACTGCCTTTTCTTTGGCATTTCCCCGAGTATTTTCCTGATCTCGTCTATAAAACCCATATCCAGCATTCGGTCTATTTCATCTAAAACAATATTTTGAAAAGCCGAAAAAGGAAGAAGCCCTCTTTTGTTGAAATCCTGAAGTCTTCCCGGCGTTCCTATGACAAAATTCGGATGGCGCCTTAATCCATTTAATTGCTTATATATCGGCGCCCCGCCGACACAAACTACGGAACCAAGATTGAGCGACGGAGTGAATTTCTTGAATTCTTCTTCAATTTGAATAGCCAGCTCGCGTGTCGGCGCGACAATCAAAACATTCTGGCTTCTGTCGTGAAAACACTTATTAATCAATGGCAACAAAAATGCCGCCGTTTTACCGGTTCCTGTGTTGGCAAGACCGATTATATCTTTGCCGCTCACTGCGGCTTTGATGGTTTGATCCTGAATAGGCGTAGGAATTAAATATTTCCTGGCTTCCAGATTTTTTTGCAATTGCTCGCACAATCCAAAATCAGAAAAATTATGCTCGATAGTTGCCGGAGCAAGAACTGTATCTACCGATGCCTTTTTAACAAATTTAGCGATATCAATATATTCTCCCCTCATCTTTTTCGGAGGCCTGTTTCTCGTTCTAAAACCGCCGCCAAAAAAACCGCCTCGGTTGCCCGAAGCGCTATTGTTGCTAAAACGCTTTTGATTAGTAAATCTTCTTATCATATTTCTTAAGTTGAGATTATACCAAATTTACATTAAAAAGTCAAATTTATTTTAAACTTTCATACCACGCAGCGCTGCCACGCGTTCGTTGACCGGCGGATGGGTCTGAAATAATCCATGAAACCAGTTCCCTTTCTGATTTTTCTTGAACGGATCATCCAACCACAAGTGAGCCGTTGTATTATTTACCACGGACAAAGGCGTAGTATCTGAAGATATTTTTATTAAAGCGTTAGCTAAACCATCCGGATAGCGTGTAAGCAGGGCCCCGGAAGCATCGGCTAAAAATTCTCTTTTTCTAGAAATAGCCAGTTTAATTAACATGGCCGCTATCGGCGCCAAAATCATTAAAACAATTCCAACCAGTAT
>JBBTYU010000127.1:0-4301 GCA_038061675.1 Patescibacteria group bacterium
GCTTAAAAAATGATCCTCATAGCTAGGAGGCAAGACCGCCCGTAAAAGCTTTTCCACCCCGTCTCTGTCAACCGCCAAATAGAATGAAAGGACGAAGGTCATAATAAACAAAGATATTCCTCCGAGGAACTTGGCCAAGGTATCAAATAATGACGCTCCTCCGCTAAATAAAACACTGGCCAATCTGCCGATGCTCTCGGTGAAAGCGCCGGAAATTTCAGCTAATTTTTCTAAACCCAAAACTGGAATATCCGCCTTTGTCATACTTTCAATGAAAACGTTGATCTCTGTAAGAGCTACCGGCAAGATAATATAAAGCAAAATAGCTATCAATAAAATAAGGAGAATAAATATAGCGAGAGCGCTTAAAACTCTGGGAATTCTGCGTTTTTCAAACCAAGATATTAAAGGATCTAAAGCGGAAGAAATTACAATAGATAAAAGGACTGCCAAAACAATAT
The DNA here is from genome assembly GCA_038061675.1 of Patescibacteria group bacterium. GTDB lineage: Bacteria > Patescibacteriota > Minisyncoccia > UBA6257 > 02-FULL-45-10c > JAHILT01. The sequence continues at coordinate 462 of JBBTYU010000127.1, forward strand.
CTTTAGCCAAATAAAAAAAATAGGCTATTAAAAACACAAAAACTACCCGCCAAATACTTGACCAGCTTATCTCCAATTGAATTTTCCCATTTTTATCCAGCTCCATACTTAATTATTCTAATCAAAATCCTTACTATTTACAACGTATTTTTAGTTAAGATTGTTTCCTTTTTATTCTTATTATAGGCTCAATTCCTTTTCAAATTCCGAAGTATTTTGAAACGGGCCAATAATAGCCAAATTAAGTTTATTGTTTTGAAGAATATCTTTAGCCAAAGTCTTAATGTCCCGCGCCGTTACGGCTTTTATCTTTTTTATAATCTGTTCCGGATTATGTATTTTCTCTTTAAATAATTCCTGTTCGCCATAAAATTCAGCGAGAGAATCGGAAGTTTCAAGACCGATCATCATGCTTCCGCTGATATGATTTTTTGATTTATCCAGTTCAGCTTTAGGCACTGAAATATTTTTAATTTTATTCAGCTCTCCTAAAATAGCCCTTATCACAATATTTATTTTTTTATTATCCACTCCGGCGGAAATAGCCAAAAGTCCGTGATCGGTGAATAACGAGCTTCCGCAATTTACATAATAGGCGGCGCCCAGCTCTTCCCTCACTTTCTGAAAAAGCCTAGAACTCATTCCCCCGCCTAAAATATCGCATAAAACACTTAGTGTGTATTTTCTTTTATCAAACATGCCAAAAGCCCTAAATCCTAAAACTAAATGGGTTTGATCTGATTGTTTTGTTTCCAAATTAACTTTTGGCTTATTTTGCAATTCAATTACTTTTTCTTTTCCTGTTTTATTTGATTTTGAAAGACTGCCAAAGATTTTATCCAGTTTTTTTAACATTACTCTCTCCTGAAAAGCTCCCGCCACAACAATGGCGGTGGCCTCGGGAACATAATGTTTTTTTCTATAACCAACCATCTTCTCCCTATTTACCGCGGAAACTATTTCTTTCTTGCCGGCAATTGCCCAACCGGCCGGCTGATCGCCATATACCAACTCCATAAAATTTTCATGAACTTTGCGCATCGGCAAATCTTCATACATATTTATTTCCTCAATGATCACGCCTTTTTCTTTTTGAATTTCTTTTTCCTCAAGAAGCGGATTAATATACATATCCGAAATTATGTCTAAAGCATTATCAATTTTATCGGGACTCACCTTGGCATAATAACCGGTCACTTCTTGTCCGGTAAAGGCATTATAAACCGCGCCCAAAGATTCCATTTCCGAAGAAATAATTAAAGCGCTCGGTCTTTTTTTGGTTCCTTTAAAGCACATGTGCTCCAAAAAATGAGAAATACCGTTTATTTCTTTATTTTCATATTTAGAACCGGCTTCCACCAAAACTAAAAAAGTGGTCGCCATGCTTCTTGGCATGGGAATTAAAATGATTCGTAAGCCGTTTTTTAGAATAGATTTCTTGAACATAAATAATTTAATTTTAAATTTCTAATTGACCTAATTGCTCTAATTGACCTAAATAAATCCCAATCCCCCTCTTTCCCCCTTTAAAAAGGGGGATTTGTCTGTCTCCCTCCTTTGTAAAGGAGGGTTGGGGTGGATTTGGGTTTTGGAGCTTGGGTCATTATTTAGAAATTAGAAATTAGAAATTCAATTTCTGATTTAAAAAGCTTTTTAAATTAGAAATTTGTATGCGTTCCTGTTTCATCGTATCCCTATCCCGCACCGTCACCGCGCCGTCTTCCAATGAATCAAAATCAACGGTAATACAAAATGGCGTGCCAATCTCGTCTTGTGAATAATAGCGCTTTCCAACATTTCCCCTATCATCCCAGACAGTCGCAAAATCCTTGCGCAAATCGCCATAAATCTTTTTTGCTAATTCAACTAACTGCGGCTTGTTTTTCAAAAGAGGAAAAACCGCGACTTTATAGGGCGCAATCTTGGGATTCAATTTCAAAACAATTCTCTCTCCTTCTTCTGCGTATGCATCAAGCAATAAGAAGAGAAACGTCCTGTCAACTCCGCCGGAAGTTTCAACGATATTAGGAATAAATTTCTCGTTTGTTTCCGAATCGGTATAGCTTAAATCCTGGCCTGAATATTTAGAATGCCCGGACAGATCCCAATCCCCGCGCCAATGAATACCTTCCATTTCTTTCCCGATCGGTGATGCCGTATATTCAATATCAAAAGCTTTTTTGGCATAATGCGCCAATTTTTCGTGTTTATAAAAACCAAGATTTTCCGGATGGGTAAAAATGCTTTTGTACCAATTCATTCTTTCTTCTTTCCAATATTCAAACCACCTTTCCATTTCTTCGGGACGGCAAAACCACTGCAAGTCCCATTGTTCAAATTCCCTCTGCCTAAACAAAAAATTTCCCGGCGTCACTTCATTCCTGAAAGCCTTGCCAATCTGGCAAATGCCAAAGGGAATTTTTAAACGCGTAGTATCCAAGACATTTTTATAGTTCAAATAGATGGTTTGGCACGCCTCACCTCTCAAATAAGCATTGGTTTTTTCGCCTTCAATGATACCAAGCTGAGTCGGCACTAAAATATTAAAAACTTTCGGTTCGGTCAATGGTCCGCCACAATCAGGGCATTTCTGCTCTATTATATCGTCCGCTTTAAAACGATGATGGCATTTTTTGCATTCAACTAATGGGTCAACAAAACTTTTCACGTGGCCGCTGGCTTCCCAAACTTTCGGATTGGTTATGATAGCGCCATCAATGCCGACAATGTTGTCGTGCTCTTTTGTCATCCAATTCCACCACAGCTTTTTGAGATTATTTTTCATTTCCACCCCCAGCGGGCCGAAATCATAAAAACCCTGCAAGCCGCCATAAATCTCGCTCCCGGGAAAAATAAAACCGCGCCTCTTGCACAAAGAAATAATCTTATCCATTAAATTATTCTGCTCTAGTTTTTCCATCTTAAAAAGAATACCAAAAAAACCATTAACAGTAAATTAGCCCTGCCTACCGGCAGGCAGGCGCTAGCGATTAGCGACTAGAAAAAATGGAAGGCTTTTTAGTGTCATTGCTAATTTCTAACTACTAGTGGCTAGTCGCTATCCTACGGCTGCACCACTCCCTCTTGCTGTCCCACTGTTATGTCATCGGGCAAAGCAGTTGTAATTTGATCAAGTTTTGATTCTTTTTGAATAGAAGAAAATGTATCGGTAAACCTAATAATGGTTTCACCTAAAAGCGGCATATAGTTAGCAATTTGTGAACTTAAAGGCGTAGCCTCAATCTGGAAAATGACTTCAACCGGATCATCTACGAAGCCTTTATTCGCCGGCAATTTTTCCAAAGTCCAAACTATCTCGTTTGTTTTTTCATCCAAAACCGGAGCATTGCCGAAATTACTTTTAGCGACACCCGTAAACTTAACACCCTCTTTTAACGGCACCCTCGCTTCTATGCTGTTAAAATCCGCAGCAAAACTCTTGAGTATCCAATGAATTGTAAAATTAATCGGCTGACCAACTTTCAAGGGCAATGTTCCTTTATTTAAAATACCGGCTTCAGCATCTCTGAAAAAAGCTTTAGCCGATAAAATTAAGTCGCCTGCCACTTTAGTTTCCATTTTAGATATATTGTATGTCCTGCTTGCGTTTAAAAATTCTGGAACAGTCGGCGATTCAATTTCGGCACTAGCGCTTAAAATAAAATCTTTATCCCCCAATCTCCTTACCGGATAATTGGTTTTAGTTTTTATGGAAAAAGAAACAAAGCCGGCGCTTCTTGGCGCAATATTATTTAATTCCGGGGTATTGCTGGAATTCCAAATTAAAGTATTGTCTGTTTTTCTGAAAACCGCTTTAGTGTCTAAAGATTCCAAATCAAA
>JBBTYU010000128.1:0-1086 GCA_038061675.1 Patescibacteria group bacterium
AATAGATTTAAAAGACGGTAAAAAGGCCGTTGCTAAAAAAGAAACCGAAACCGGCTTAAGCCAAACACTCAATAACTACGGCGTTAAGCCGGGAATTCTGGATCAATTAAATTTAGAAATAAAAGAGCCGTCCGGATTTAAATTTTGGATGGGCATAATACTTCCGATAATTTTGCCCCTGCTCGTAATTGGAATTATTTTTTGGTTTTTATTCAGGCAGGCCAAGGGCGGAGTCAATCAGGCATTTTCTTTCGGCAAATCCAATTTAAAACTTTTCAACGCTTTCAAAGAAAAAATTTCTTTTAAAGACGTGGCTGGACTTAAAGAGGCCAAGCAAGAATTAGTTGAAATTGTGGATTTCCTGAAAAATCCCAAAAAATATTTAGAAATTGGCGCCAAAATTCCCCGCGGAGTTTTGCTGATGGGCGCTCCGGGAACAGGAAAAACTTTATTAGCGAGAGCCGTTGCCGGAGAAAGCGGAGTTCCCTTCTTTTATATTTCCGCTTCCGAATTCGTGGAAATGTTCGTCGGCGTGGGAGCTTCCAGAACCAGGGACGCTTTTCAAACAGCTAAAAAAGCCGCCCCTTCAATATTATTTATAGACGAAATTGACGCCATCGGCAGAGAAAGAGGAACGGGGCTTGGCGGCGGACACGACGAACGCGAACAAACCTTAAACCAAATTTTAGTGGAAATGGACGGCTTTGAAAGAGAAGCTCGCGTAATAGTCATAGCCGCGACCAATCGTCCCGATGTTTTAGACCGCGCCCTCTTAAGACCGGGCAGGTTTGATCGTCAGGTTGTTTTAGACTTACCAGACATTAATGATCGAGAAGCCATTCTAAAAATACACACAGTAGGAAAACCCCTGGATAAAAATATCAATTTAAGAAAGGTGGCTGTCAGAACACCGGGATTTTCCGGAGCAGACCTTGCCAATCTTATGAATGAGGCCGCTATTTTAGCCGCGCGGGACAACAGAAAGGAGGTATTACAAGATGATATGTTTCAGGCTGTTGAAAAAGTCTTGCTCGGCCCGGAAAGAAAAGGACGCGCTATTTCTCTGAAAGAAAAAGAAATTACGGC